>JAFDFV010000366.1 GCA_019309665.1 Deltaproteobacteria bacterium
GCCGAACAGCTTTTGGTGCGCATGAGTGACAATTCGACTGGCTTCACCTGATCCAAAAGGATTTGTTTCCGGTACAATATTTAGCGACTATCCCTTCAAGGTTTTTAAGAGGCATCAATAGGCTACCTTCATGTTTATATTAGCGATATTGACGGACTAATCGGCTACCAACTTAAGCCGGGACAGCCTGTAAATTCAATCTGTTAGCAACTCCTTAAATTTTGCTTAATTGTGGAATTGCCTTAGAGCCAAAATGGCGAAAAGTGTCCCGCTTTAAGTTGGTAGCCATCTTGTATAAAATTTTCTTATTATGTTGACAGCAAGATTCTGTTACTTTTATGTACAGGAAAGGCGGTCTTAAATTCTTGGGCAACAATAGATTTAACTATGATTAACATGAGTTCTTAGCGCTTTTTGTGGTGAAAAAACATGATAAAAAAAACTCCAATTATCTGTATTGCAGGAAAATCTGAATCAGGCAAAACTACACTAATAGAAAAACTTATTCCTGAGCTTAAAAAGCGCGGATACAGAATAGGAAGTATAAAACACACATGTCAAGCATTTGATATCGACAAAAAAGGAAAAGACAGTTGGCGGCACAGGAAAGCAGGTGCGGATATTGTACTTATTGCATCCACAGATAAAATTGCCATGATAAAGGATAATGATTGTGAATCTCTCGACTGCCTCGAAAAATACTTTAATGGCGTTGATCTTGTTATAGCAGAAGGCTATAATAAGGAAAATAAACCCAAAATTGAGATTGTTCGTGCAGCGACCGGAAAAGAGCCTATTTGCTTAGACGACAGCAAACTCATAGCCCTTGTTACAGATTCAGATATAGTACATAAAGTTCCAGGATTTGGCCTGGAAGAAATTGATAAACTGGCAGATTTTATAGAAAGAAAATATTTATGACCAGAAATGATCTTAACTACCTGAAAACATGGTTTACAGAATATGTATCTAATTTCTATTCTGATGATCCTGATTATAACCACCTGATAAGGCTAAAAGAAAAACATACAATTCGTGTGTGCTGCAATATAGCCATGCTTGGTAACGAGCTGGGTCTTTCAGATCAAGATATGGTTCTGGCGGAGACAATTGCTTTATTTCACGACATCGGAAGGTTTAAGCAGTATAAGACTTATCGTACGTTCAACGACATCGTCTCTGAAAACCACGCCAGACTTGGTTTGCGCCAAATAGCTATTCACAAAGTTCTGTCTGTCTGCACCACTGCTGAGAAGCGCTTAATCACAAGAGCCATAGCATATCACAACGCCGCAATCCTGCCTGTAAATGAAGATGATAACACCTTGTTTTTTATGCGACTTATTCGAGATGCTGATAAACTGGATATCTGGAAGCTGTTCATTGATTACTGCAAGGAACGTGAAAAGAATCATAGCTCGGCTATAGAACTTGGCCTGCCTGACGATCCGGTATATTCGCAAAGGGTTATAGAAAGCCTTAAACAGCGAAGGCTTGTCCTGATGCAGGATTTAAAAACCCTTAACGACTTTAAATTATTACAAATAGGCTGGGTTTATGATTTAAATTTTGTTCCCTCTTTCCAGACCGTTCAAAACAGAAAATATATAGAAAAACTCGAAGAAACTTTGCCGCAATCAAAAGAAATTAAAGAAGCTGTTCAACAAGCACATGACCACGTAAATTCCTTTCTATAGACTTTCAGATAAGGAACGGGGACGAAATAACTTCCCCAAGTAGGCGCATAGATTTGGGGAAGTTATTTCGTCCCCGTTCCTAAGAGTCAACCGTAGACCCCCCCTTACCTATAAACCAAAAAAACGGCCAGGCTTTTTCAGTCAGAGTTCATCCTTTTGTTATGCCATAGGTTGCTTATTTTATAGGATTTTATTTCGTATCTTCTCAGCTTCAGCCTTATCAATATTCCTGTTGAGCTTTTTCAGTTCATTCGCTAAGGTCGAATATGACCATTTTTTTCCTGTTCTAGTCTTGAACCCGCTCTCATTCAATAAATTCACAATCTTCTTTTTGGGAATCCATTGTTTTAGATGATGTTGCGCAGCCTCTATGGCTTTTTCAAACTGATCCTTGTATTCATCCTTTATAGAAGGTTTTATCGGCGCTATTTCATCGGCTACCCTATGTTCAACTATAGTTTCATAAGATTTAACGATATTTGCTGCTTCACTCTCTTTGGCTCTATGAGCCATTTCTTCATAAATGGGACACGTTGGCTCACAATGTGCTTTGAACCGGTTTTTTTCGCATCTGCAATTAAAAGAGACATCAGACTTATAAATATACTTGATGTTGCACTTCGTACTATGCCGTATTCGCGATTTGGAGCTGGACGATATGGCTGATAGCACACCGATACAGTATTCAATCATCCATTCCCGACATTCATCTGAAGATAGTCCTATATATTTGAACCAGGCAGCTATGTACTGAGTTATGTCCTGACGTGAAGGGATGTTATCTTCATTAGTGAATCGTTCCAAGGAGAGCCCGTTTGCTACTAAATCCCTAATACATGGAAATAAGTACTTTTCGTTATTCTCCGTTAACATTTTTCGCAGTCTGTTCAGATACATAAGCGTGTATAGTTTCATAGGTAATAATGTTGTTTGGTTACAGCTATGGCGGCAATTTTCATGATATGCCACTAAGGAACGTGGACGAAATAACTTGAGTGTAACCAAAATTAAACATACCGTTAAAATTAATATTAAGCAATAAGATAGCTACAGACCTTTGAGACGGTGTGTGCCATATTAACCTTCTAATAAATTGAGTGTGTTGTTAATCACCGCAATAAAATAAACAGAAAAGGGGGAATATTTTCAAAATAGATTGACGAAAAGTATCAAAATGTCGGATTAAATGGGCTTTCAACTGGAAGCCTTTTTTTATTAATAAAACGGGCGGGGAGAGTTGCTGCTCTCATCCCGCC
>JAFDFV010000367.1 GCA_019309665.1 Deltaproteobacteria bacterium
TAGAAGTCTTAAGGTTTTCTGTCTTATAAAGTCATTGTCTTCTTCAAAGACAATGACAGTTGCACCTATAGTTCTTTCCAGGTTGGAAAGGGGAGCTATCATGATACTGAGAGGCCGACCGCTTTCTTTTCCAAAGACTTCAGCCGGGACACTCAGGGGAATGCCTTTGCTGATGGCTAGTCCAAAGTTTCCCCGGTTAATTTGGGTCTCGACTTCCTTTTGAATAACAGGCGAAAGTTTTTCAGGTTTTGATATCTTGTGGACGAACTCAATACATCCCTCTTCTACAAGGAAGACAGAACAAACTTCTATTTTAACCAGTTCCCTGAGCTTGACAAGCCATGTCTCAAGTATGTAATGAACATCATAAGATAAGAGCCGCTCGGATTGAAAGTAACTTAACCGATCAAGCTTATCCTGAATGCTAATAAGCGCGCTGTTTGATTCTTCCAGAAAGCGCAGTTTTTTGCCCATTGATTCAAGTTTATTTTGATCAATTAGTTTTTGGTTATTTCGCATTTTCGATTTGAGAATAGCATCCAACTGACTATAATTTCAGGTGTTTTGAGTTTTCGTTCAGGCACTAATTAAGTTCCATATTAGAAATGCTTTCCTCAAAAAGTTTTGTGGATCTTTGCATAATGTATTCAAGATCACTTAATTTAAGATCCAGGATTTTCCATGCTTTTTGATTAATAATCGGCACCCGTTTTTCTCCGCCTGATCCCATACGAAGGGATATGCAGAGAATGTTCCCGATGTGAACGGCTGCAACCTCTTTAGTCAGGGTGTCTGGCGTATCGGACAAATGGTGGTTGGCTATCATGTTGATTGTTTTCCGTGGCAAGCACCATTTTTTTGCCAAAGCGCTTCCGGTCTGAGTATGATCGAAACCCAGTATTTTTTTTTCCGATTCAAACATCTGCGATCCGGTCTCCACAACATTGGCTACTACGCCTTCAAACTCTTCGCGCAAATAGGTAACATGGATCAGTTTTCCTATATCGTGAAGCAGTCCCCCTGTGAAAACATCTTCAGGGTTTTTTATATAGGCGGTTTCAGCCAAAACCTTCGCTAAAATCGCGCATCCTATGGAATGTTTCCAGAACTCTTGGATATCAAATGTGCTGCTCGATTTTAATTGTTTTATAGTTTTATACATAGAAGTTGCGAGCACCAGGTTTTTTATTTCGTTTAGCCCCAAAATTACGATGGCACGCTGCATGTCTCCGATTTTATTATGAAAACCATACAAAGGGGAATTGACAATTTTGAGCACCATGGCCGATACAGCCAGATCTTCAGAGATGATGTTGCTTATCATTCTGATTGATGAGTTCTGTACATTCAGAATACGTGAAAGCTTCATATAAATAGTAGGCAAGGTTGGCAACTCAGCAATGGAATTTATTGTTCTATCAATATTTTTCGATTTCATCAGTAGATCCATTTGTTTGATTTGCAGCCTGTTTTAAACTTGCCTTTTTAACAATCTTGTATATTTCCTCCATGACAGGATTAGCTTCAAAAGGTGGAAATAATTCATCAAGCTCCCTTTCAATTGATTCAACAACATCATTCGCCAGGGTTTCCATTTCTTGTTTTATCACTTGATCGCAGTCGATATCCTTTATATCAACCTCGGTGATTCCCCAAGTCTTAAAATAATTGATATGTTTTTCAGTCAGTATATTATCTTCATACAGAATGACAGTGCCATGTCTGTTTACAGCAGACTGCGCCAAAACCATGCCGGCCTTTAGATCATTTATATTTAACATACCCATGGGCCAATCCTCCACTCGACCAATCCACTAATCATACATTCGCTGTCTTTTTTGTAGAAATTTTATCTGCAATTTGCTTATAATTTTTGTCAATAATGTTTCTTCGTTTTTTTCGGTCTTTGCGAAGTAAAGGCCGTAGATGTAGCGTTTGCTTTGAGAATCCTTTTCAACCCTTTTTGCCGATACCTTTTTTATATGTACCACCAGGTCTTTCTTTTTAGATGGAAATACCAGTTTAACATTTTTCAGATTTTCACCGGATTTAAAGACCGCATTCTTTTGAATTTGAACGCTATTGACAAGAGCGCCTTTCAGGCTGATGTCGATAACATTCATTTCAATATCGGCAGATTGTTTATTAAAATGAAGTTTTGTCTCAAGCGGAACTTCTATTCTAAAATGCTCTCTTCTTTGTATTTTTTCAATGGATTCCGGAAACTTTATGCATATTTCGTTACCGATAATCTCTCCGCCTGATGTTCTGAAGATATACTGAAGATTGTCGTTTCCAATGAATTCAAAGCGCATTTCCCAGACCTCGACGTCAGAAACAGCTTCCTTGAAACCTTTAGGATAATCGATGAGAAAAAAAAGCATGTTTTTTTTGGCCTGTATACCTATAATGAAAGTTAATTGTTCATAATCCGCACCCAACAGGCGCATTTGGATGAGAGTTTTATCTTTTCGTAACTGTTCAAAAATATCGAATTTGTTTTTTCCTTGAATCATTTCAGTTTCAATAGTTTCCCGCTAAGTGATATTTGGATAAACCTGGATTTTGTCGTAAGGTAATAGGGTTTACTTTTTTTCCCAGATAGGGTACAAAGTATTTACCATATATTCTCTTTTATGTCCATAAAAAATTCAAGAAGTGATTCAATGTTTCCGGGTTATCCGGGTTAGGTAATAAATGGAAAAAATGGAATTTGAACCTGTAATAGGGCTTGAAGTTCATGCCCAGCTAAAGACAGATACGAAAATTTTCTGCAACTGTTCAACATCATTCGGACTCATACCTGCCCTGTTTGTCTGGGCATGCCTGGTATGCTTCCGGTACTTAATAAAAAGGTTGTTGAATACACAATTAAAATGGCTCTGGCAACAAACTGTAAGGTCGAGCATGAAAGCAGATTTGCACGCAAAAACTATTTCTATCCCGACCTCCCAAAGGGCTACCAGATTTCCCAGTATGAACTTCCTATTGCTCAGTTTGGATATATAGATATTG
>JAFDFV010000368.1 GCA_019309665.1 Deltaproteobacteria bacterium
TTATAATGCTGTTCCCAGCTATTAAAGTATATTGTCTTGACACTGAAATGATCGTGAATTATTTATGCACTGTGTAACTTGTGCCTGCCCAGTGGGTTTTGGAGATCGGGTAATCCGTAGATTAAAAAGGAGGAAAACAAGATGAAGAAGTTATCAATGGTGTTTGTCATTATTGGACTGGCGGTTTTTATGGCTTCACATGCCTTTTGCGGGGAGAAAAAAGAACCCGCTCCTGATTACGGATATGGTTACCATATGATGGGTCAAGGCTATGGTATGGGTAGCCATGATATGATGGGAGAACGGGGTATGTATAGACGTGGCCGAGCCTATAAACCAAGAGCATTGCAGTCAATGAAGCCGGAACAGCGGGAGAAATGGCAGAAAATGCGGGCCGCTCATATGATGGATACCATGGATTTAAGAATGAAGCTGGCCGCAAAACGTGTTGAACTGAGAACATTATGGGCGCAGCCGGAAATGGATGAAGACAGGATCAAAAAACTGTCAAATGAGGTTTCCGAACTTCAGACCGGACTTTTAAAAATGCGCAACCAGCATCTTTTGCAGTGCCGCCAGAAATTCGGCGGTCAGGGCTGGGATTGCCCGGGCGGTTGGTAGCGAATTTAATCCGTATCTCCCTTAATCAGTTCTTTTGCTATTTCTATATCGTAAGCACTGTTTGGATTAAAGTCTTTGCCTTTATACATGTTTGCAGCCTGTTTGATTGCATTGTAAGGCACCCATTTGTGATCTGTCCAGAGATCAGGGTCGTCTGAATTCCAGAGCCTGAAATATATATTGCCTTCTGATCCACTCACATACATACGAACTTTTTTATTTTGAGGGTAAGGATGATAATACAGTCCCTTTTCGTCTTTCATTTGTTTTGTTTCCTTTTATAAAAAATCTTTCCAACCCGCTCAATATGCTTGATCAAATCGGGGTTGGCGATATGGTGGTATATGGAAAGGTCTAATGTGTAAGGCAAAAGCAGGTCATCAAGATCAAGGCTGATTTTGTTTAGCAGTTTCAAGTTTAATTTTTTACCTTTTAATGCCAGGTCAACATCAGACCCTGATTTATAGTTGCCTTTGGCGCGGGAACCATACAGGACAACTTCCTCTACTTTTTCGTAGTTGGCAAATATGCTGTTTATTTTTTTTACGGTTTCTTCTTTTAATCCGTATTGCATATTATTCTTTATCAAAAACAGCTTGCCCTGAAACTGAACGCAGGCTTTCCAGTTTTGCTTTCAACTGTGTAAAAAGCAAATAATACACTTCCACCACTGCCTGACATATTTCTTTGGCTGTTTCTTCACTATAGGTATGCGAAGTTTTATTCCTGCTTGCAAGCATATCCATCCAGCTCTCGCCATCATCTATTAAACCTAATTCAAAAGCTTTTCGAATTGCGTCTCTTGAACCGTAAATATCTGTTTGTCCTCTATATTCGAGAAAGTCTTTTAAGGTATTCCAGGCAAGTTCATAGGTATATTCAAAAGCTTTAATAAGCCCTTGTTCTTCAAGCTCTGACAATTTAGCTTTATCAATAAACTTTTGCATCCGACTCAATGCTTTTTGGTAATTTGCAAAACGTTGTTCCCAGCGAATATCTTTGTTTCCAGTTGCCATCATTCAAAAACCTGTTTTTCCCCCAATTCTTGTAAAACAGACTTTTCTATACCACCGTCTTTTTATTGGAGCAATACTGAATTTGTATAATCTGTCGATTAAAATTCATATTAAAAGAGTCTGACAGGATAGCAGGATAATGAGTATTTCGAGGCTTAAAATTTGAGTCTGACATCGAAATTGGGCAAAAGGGGGTGTTTTGCAAAGGTCTCTTAAAATGTAATATTATAAGATAATATAAGTGCTGCTCTCTTTTTTTCCTGACCAGGACGAAGTCCAAGATTTATTCGTGAATTTTGCCGCAGATATTCAAAAAAATTCTTATCGGTATTGCGGTTGTATTTGTGGGCGCAGTTTACAGCGCTGTAAATGTTGCCGGAGTAAAAGCCAAGTTCAAAAAAGGTTATGATGCCGCCAAGAGCATCTAAATTATTGTCAAATGCCTCATAGGCAGCATAGATCATGGCAGTATTAAGAATAAATGCTGTGGTTGCGTCTTTATATCTTCCACAGTAAAGATGGCCTGCGCCGGGAATAATAGCGAGTATTCCCGCAGCCGTCGGACTTTTAGTCTTTAAGTCTTTTTTCTTACTCATCTCATGAGAAAGACTTGCCAGTCGGTATTTATCCAGGTTTTTCTTGCTGATTAGTCTAAAAGAATTTTCAGCCTCTTCCCATTGAGACGTCTCAAGATATATCCATCCACGCCTGTAATATGCCTGATCAGCGATGTCTGTATTTTCAGATGTATTAGTAATATCATTAAGGCTCCCAATTGCCTTGAAATAGTCCTTTAGTTTAATAAAACATTCACTTATCCTGAATCTGACTTTTGTTCTAAAATTGGTCGCAGGAAATTTGGCTAAAAGTTCGTTAAAGGCATCAATTGCTTCTTGAAATTTTTTTCCGTTAAAATAAGATAGCCCAATTTTATACATTGCAAGTTCCCGCCTGTGATCATCAGGGAAAAAGTAGATAAACCGTTTGTACTCTCCGATAGCTCTGAAGTATTCTTCAGTACGAAAGTAGTGCTCGGCAAATTGAATCTGTTTATCAGCATTGATTGTAATAACCGGTTCAGCAAAAGATGAAACAGGGTAAAAAAAGCTATAAGAAATGATTATCAATAACATATAGATTACAATGCGCAT
>JAFDFV010000369.1 GCA_019309665.1 Deltaproteobacteria bacterium
TTTTTTCAATGACTTATTGTTTTACTTACTGAAAACCGTTTTTGGACAAGAGTGACTTGCATTATAGATTCAATTTTTGATATCTATGTGTCAAACAAAAAATAATTTTGGGTACTGTCAAAAGTTTTATGAAAAAAAACATTAAATTTATGAAAAAAAGATCTCCACTTTTGCCCCGCAGAAAAACCATCATACGCTCCGACGAGCTTGGTAATGGCCCATTCTCGCGCATGATGGTTTTTTGCTATTGCGTGCTGAATCGATATTTTTCGAGTCAAAAAATGGCCCAAAAAGAAGGAGAAACCAGATATGAAATTATCTGTCTGAAATCATAGCTTAATGTTGAGTATTTACTAAATACTTTTGACAGAACGCTTACGACCGTTTGCCGATCCTGCCGGGTCTTCGATCTTTCCTTTAATAATAGCCAGATAACTACCATCGGACATGTGAGAGCCTGGAGCCGCACATAATTTAACAGTTGAACTAACTTTCATTACAAAATCATGTCCCTTTTCTTTCATATACCATGATAGAAAAAAAAGAGTAAAAACCTGCGTCAAAAAGAAACAGGAAATCTTTTCGTTTGATTTTCTTTAAGATTTTCAACATTAAAGTCCTTTCCCCAGTCTTTTTACCTTTGAAAGGAGCATAAGCAACATCAAAGACAAGGCGAGCAGACATGATCAGTAGCGCTACAGCTCTCATTTGTGGAAATGCCCCGGAACAGCGATTCGATTTAGGTTTTCCGAACTTATCCCGATTACTTTCGGTGTCCGGCATTGTCATTGATGTTCCATCAAACATTACTGTTGCCCATCTGTGAAAATCAGGATTGATTGATGTGAATGATAGAACAAATTTGTAAAAAATATCACGAAATACAGTCATTCCCCATTTTACACGAGCATGACTAATGGCGCCGTCTTTTACAAGCTTGGCAGGCATATCAAGACACAGCCAACGGAGCCCGGATACCATCCAGTTCAGAGTTTTGGGATAATTGATATCTCTTCGCAGAGTCAATGTTAGAACAAGCCAAACCATAATAAGAGGAGTCAATATAGTGCCCTTTCTGTATTTATCTTTCTTATGTTCAGCCAATACATCCTCTATTATCGGCTGAATAATTGTTCCAAAAGGCTCCAGCTTGAAGGAAGAGCCGACTTGTTTCAAAGCCTCTACTACACTCTTGATCATTGTTTCCCTCCATAAGTCATTAAAATATGATTGTGCAAACCTATTCATCTTCTTTTAATGTACTTTGAAGGGAATGTCTTGTCTGACTAAGGGACATAATTGATAATTATATCAAAAATATCAGGCAATACAAACATAAAACAACTTATTTCATAGAATACCTTCTTTTTTCTAAAAATATCGTCCAAAATCTCCAATCTATCAGCAGAGGCACTCCATATCTAAAAATAGTTACATTATCTGAATATGATTCATTCACGGGTATTGAACTTAATCAGATCTGCAATTAATATTCGAAAAATTTATCAATTAAGCAAATTGAATAAAAACGTGGCCGTGAATTGATTTGCTATTATGGGACTTCAGGAGGACGTGGTTCTGGTGGATGTTGATCTACAACAATAAAATTCTGTTGAAATACTTCAGAAAGTTCTTCTCCCACAAGGCAAACCATAGCGATGATGACGATCGCAATTAATGCAATTATGAATGTGTATTCAACTGCTGTTACACCGGATTCAGATCTCATATTGATTGACCTCTCATGTCATAAATACTTGAAGCTGACCATCCAACTTCATAACCATTTCTTGTTTTTTCTTCATTTCGGAAATAGCAGTATATTCTTGTGACTTCGACAGTTAGCGGTATTACAAATTCAAAATCAATAAGTTCTTTTTCACCAGGTTCTATCTCAAAAGGAAAGTCAAATTCTATTTGCCTTTCAGCTAAAAGGGGCCAGCTGAAACGATCATTTTTTCGAATTACTTCATTTAATGCTTGATCTATCTGGTTTTCCCAACATGGTTTGGCCCCTTTACAATTAAGGATCGGCAAAATTTGCTGAAGTCTAACTAATGCTCTTTTTGAAACTATTTTTGATTTGCCCAAATTATTTAATTCAATTTCAATTCGAACCAATCTACCTTTTTTTGGCAAATCGACATGTGAAATTTTTTCTTCAATATTAACAATTGGATAGAAATTCCTTTGCTTTACAACTAAATAGTAAGTCCAAATCCCTCCAATTATAAGAGCTATAATAGCTGAAATATGAAAAAAAAGTTCTATTATTTCATTAAAAAAAAGTATTTTGCCTTTATTATGATTCAAGAAGACCTCCCCGCTATTTTTCTTTTTATTTTGTATTTCTTTAGGGCTTCGTCTTTCAACTTTTTTTCGCCGATGATAATAGTTGATTATCAATAGTGAGTCATCCATTTACAAATATACAATAAACTATGCTGCTTACAAGATTTAATTATAGGCTAAAAAATACGGATATAAAAAAAGTATTATTGGGTGCTGAAAGGTTCCTTACCTATACCATTAATTGGCAAAAAGTTAAGGTTTCGAACCGAACTCGGATGTTTGCCATTATCTATGACCGCCCACCAGGCGATTTTGTCCCAGATTTGTAATTGATATCACAACATTTGTCAAATTTTGGGGACAATTCTTGGAAAATCGACATGCATGAACCTAAATTGAGCGATTTTTTACTCGACCTGCACCAATCTCTTGCGCATCAAGGACTTGCGAAAAGTCTCGACATATCCATTGGTATGCCTGCGCTTT
>JAFDFV010000061.1 GCA_019309665.1 Deltaproteobacteria bacterium
CTATGTGGGAGGAGATGTAGAAGATCTGATCCGTGACCTTGTCAGGGAAGCAAACGACAATATTGAACTCGCCCAGCATAGCATTATTTATATTGACGAACTCGATAAAATCGCTGCAAACAAACAGCTAATTGGTGCTGATGTTTCACGGACGGGTGTCCAGCGCGCTCTGCTTAAACCCATGGAAGAGACAGATATTGATTTAAAGGTTCCGCATGACCCGATTTCGATGATTCAGGAGATTGAACGATTTCGTAAAACAGGTAAAAGGGACAAACGTTCTGTAAACACCAAAAATATCCTGTTTATCATGAGCGGGGCTTTTAGCGATATTTCGGAGATAATTAAAAAACGCATGAAAGATCAGGGTATCGGCTTTGGCGCAAAGATAGTAAGCGCGCAGGAAGAAGTTGATATTCTCAAGCATGTCAAGTCGGAAGATCTTATAGAATACGGATTTGAAACAGAATTTGTAGGACGTCTTCCTGTAAAAGCTGTTTTTGATAATTTGAATGAAAGCGACCTTTACGAAATTCTAAAAAATCCCAACAACCCCATAATCCTTGGGAAAAAACTTGATTTCGCAGCATATGGTATTGATGTAAAATTTGAAGACAAGGTGTTTCGTGTTTTAGCAAAACGCGCCTTTGAAGAAAACACAGGAGCAAGAGGTCTGGTAGGTGTAATTGAAAAAGCTCTGCTTTTGTTTGAAAACAAACTGCCTTCAACCAATATTAAAAAATTTCCTGTAACTGTTTTTGTAATGGATGATCCAAAAGGATCTCTAAAAAAACTTTTAGAAATATCATATACCAAAGAGCTGGACCAAATCTTTGAAAGACTGGAACTTGAAGAAAAAAAAATTATTAATGAATATATAACGACAAATAAGAAAAATTTAAGCAATAAGTACAATCTTACTCTTACTCAATCCCGTATTGATATAGTTGCTTCTTATTACTGCAAAAATATAATGGACATCGGAAACGCAATAAAAAATATCAAGTCATATTATGATGATATAAAAAAAATAGAGCTATATTTTTTTAAAAATAGTGATATCAATGTTGTTCTGGAAGAAAATGCCATTGATTTCATTATTGAGCAATTGATTGATTCCGGCATTACACTTGATAATCTTTACAAAAAGCTTACCGGTGAATTTGAAGATGGTCTAAAATTTATTCGGGAAAAAACTGGAAAAAACCGCTTTTTTATTACAAAGGATGCGCTGCTGGATCCAGAGCGTTTTATTAATAAGCTGATAAAAAATGAGCAGTAGAATTTATTAAGCAGCTAAATTTATACAAGAGGCTTAAAAATGATTGGAATATCAAAACTTTATTGTGGAACGGTCGAGCCGTCGGATGCTCTCCGATATGGACGCAAGTCATCAGAATTACCTTCCCATCTGCTTCAATTTTCCAAAGATAAACGGCCTGTTGTAGTGTGGAACATTACAAGACGTTGCAATTTAAAGTGTATTCACTGTTACGCTCAAGCAAAGGACCAAGTTTTTGATAACGAGCTTACCACCGATGAGGGTAAAAACCTTATAGATGATCTCTCCCAGTACAAAGTGCCTGTGCTATTACTTTCCGGCGGAGAGCCTACGATACGAAAGGATCTCCCCGAGCTTGCCGCATATGCCATTGAAAAAGGCATGCGGGCGGTAATATCAACAAACGGAACTTTGATAACACAGGAAATGGCTCGTGTGCTAAAGGACATCGGCCTTTCCTATGTGGGCATAAGCCTTGATGGAATGGAAAAAATCCACGACCGTTTTAGGGGTGTTAAGGGCGCTTACAGGGCAGCTTTAGAAGGCATTAAAAACTGCCAGAAATCGAGAATATATTTAACCTTCTTGAAGATATGGATATTCCAAGGGCATGTTTTTATCACCTTGTCTATGCCGGCCGCGGGTCAAAACTCGTGGAAGAAGATTTAACTCACGATGAAACCAGAAAAGCAGTTGACCTGATAATGGATCTTACCAAAAAGCTCCATGACAAGGGAAAGGAAAAAGAAATATTAACTGTTGATAATCATGCTGACGGTCCATACCTCTATCTAAGGTTGCTTAAAGAAGATCCGAAACGCGCGGCGGAAGTCCTTGAGCTTCTCAAAATGAATGAAGGAAATAATTCCGGCCGGGGCATTGGATGCATTAGCTGGGATGGAGAGGTTTACGCCGATCAGTTCTGGCGACATCACAGTTTCGGAAATGTCCGGAAAAGACCATTTTCCGAAATATGGACAGACACCTCAGAACCTTTAATGAAAAAGCTTAAAGAGAAAAAAAAGTATGTAAAAGGAAGATGTGCTAAATGCCGATGGCTGGATGTTTGCGCAGGAAACTTCAGGGTGAGAGCCGAAGCCGTTACAGGCGATGCTTTTGCACCGGATCCGGCATGTTATCTTACAGATGAAGAGATAGCGTAAAGGAGCATCAGATGTTATTCCCAGAATACAGGCCAAGACGTTTGAGACAAAATGAAGCCTTCCGGCGAATGATTCGTGAAACCACACTTTCCGTAGATGACTTAATTCTTCCGCTTTTTGCAATAGGCGGCAAGGGAGTTAAAAATCCCATCGAGTCCATGACCGGACACTATCAATTATCCATAGACAATCTTGTTAAAACAGCCGGAGAAGCGTTTAATCTGGGCATACCTGCTGTTATGCTTTTTGGAATACCTGACAAGAAAGATCCTCTTGCAACCAGTGCTTATGCAAAGGATGGTATCGTTCAAAAGGCAACAACAGCCCTGAAAAAAAAGATACCGGATCTTGTTGTAATAACTGATGTATGTTTATGCCAGTACACGAATCATGGCCACTGTGGAATTGTGGAAGGGCAAATCATAAACAACGATGCCACTCTTGATCTTCTTGCCAGAACTGCTTTGTCGCATGCAAAAGCAGGAGCAGATATGGTTGCACCATCGGACATGATGGACGGCCGTGTTGCCGAAATCCGAAATATTCTGGATGAAAACGATTTCAGCAATGTTCCAATCATGTCATATGCGGCCAAGTACTGCTCAGCTTATTACGGCCCATTTCGACATGCTGCAGATTCAGCCCCTAAATTTGGCGATCGAAGAACATATCAGATGGACCCTGCAAATTCTCTGGAAGCGATCAGGGAAGTTACAATGGATATAGAAGAAGGCGCTGATATAATCATGGTAAAACCCGCACTTCCCTACCTTGACATTATCTGCCGCATCCGCGAAGAGATAGATCTTCCTCTTGCCGCATACAATGTCAGCGGCGAATACGCAATGGTTAAAGCCGCTGAAAAAATGGGGTGGATAGACGGCAAAAAGGTTATGATGGAAACATTAACTTCAATCAAACGCGCCGGCGCCGGCATAATTCTTACATATTTTGCTGTTGATGCCGCCAAAGAGTTAAGTAGCCGTTAACGGCTTGAAATTGGAAATTGGAAATTGGGGGAAACAGTACAAAAGCATGAAGGCCAAATTTCCAATTTCTATTTTCTAATTTCGACGTTCCGTGAACGCTAAAGAATTAAAAGGTTAAAAATTATATGACAAACAACGATCATATGTCTCCACAAAAATCTCATCCGCACGCTGAAAACAAAGGATCTACACTTCGACTTATTGCATGGGAAACCACACGCAACTGCAATCTTTCATGCAAACACTGTCGTGCCTCAGCCACAAAAGGTCCATACACCAACGAGCTTGACACAAAAACTTCTCTGCAGCTTCTTGATCAAATAGCAGAAGTTGGGGAGCCCATAATCATACTTACAGGCGGAGAGCCTTTGCTAAGGCCCGACATTTTTGAAATAGCACGTTACGGTACAGATAAGGGCCTGAGAATGGTTATGGCTCCAAACGGAACGCTTATAACAGAACAATCTGCCCAAAAAATGGCGGATGCGGGCATAAAAAGAATAAGTATAAGCCTGGATGGCGACACAAAAGAAAGCCATGACAGCTTCAGGGGGGTTGACGGTGCCTTTGACAGCGCACTCCGAGGCATAGGCCTGGCAAAAAAAGCAGGAATAGAATTTCAAATAAACACAACAATAACAAAAGCAAACCTGGATCAGATCCCAAAAATCCAGGAACTGGCTATTAATCTTGGCGCAGTAGCCCACCATATTTTTCTTCTGGTACCAACAGGCCGCGGCAAATATATTCTGGACCAGGAAATATCGGCGGAAGAATATGAACGTACTCTTAACTGGTTTTATGATCAAAGGGAAAAGACACCCCTGCAATTAAAAGCTACATGCGCTCCACATTACTACAGAATACTCAGGCAAAGAGCAAAAAAAGAAGGAAAATCAGTTAGTTTTAAAACGCATGGTCTTGATGCAGTAACTAGAGGATGTCTTGGAGGAACAGGATTTTGTTTTATCTCGCACACAGGTATTGTACAACCATGCGGGTTCCTTCAAATAAACTGCGGTGACGTCACAAAGACATCATTTGCAGATATCTGGAACAATTCAGAAGTATTTTTGGCTTTACGCGATTTCAGTAAACTAAAGGGGAAATGCGGAAGATGCGAATTTAAAAAGGTTTGCGGCGGCTGCAGGGCAAGAGCTTACGAAGCAACCGGCGATTTTCTGGCAGAAGAACCTCTTTGCAGTTATCAGCCGACTTTGAGGAAAGCCGAATGAAAATACATTCCTTAATGATTCTCAATCCTATCACAATAACGGGAAATGCCTCCGTAAGCGAGGCTATTGAGCTGATGAAAATCAACTCAATCCGGCATCTGCCCGTGGTCTCAGAGAAAAACTTGCTTGCAGGCCTGGTTACGCTTGCAGATTTGAAACAAGGACTTATACCCTCAATGGTCGCAGGCGTCACGCTCTCGGACTTGATTATAAAAAATCCTATTGCAGTTGATCCTGATGATGATATCGAAATTGCAGCCCAGCTCATATACAGGCACAAAATTGGCGGAATGCCGGTTGTGAAAAACGGCAAACTGGTGGGCATAATAACCGGAACCGATATCCTGAGAGCCTTTATTGAGATGATGGGAATGCTTACCGCAAGCTCGCGTATTGATGTAATGATAGGAGAAAAACCCGGAGAATTCAAAAAAGCTCTGCGCATTGTAAATGATAATGGAGGAGATATAATTAATGTAGGCATGACAGCTCAACTCGCAAACAAAAGAACATATTACTTCCGGCTCTCTGTCTGCAAAACCGATATTATAAAAAAAGAGCTTGAAAAGGAAGGGTTTGAGGTACTTGATGCAACGGACTAGAAGGCTTAAATAGAAAAAAGTCTTCCTAAAGAAATTATCAGCTTTTCTGTTTGTTCTTCCTGATCTATTCCCGAAATTGTCTTTGTAGCAATTGAAAACCCGGTTCCAGGCTCGGACGAGAATAACCTGGTTTGCATTAAACGCTGCAATGACCTATCCAGTTTTTTTATATTATCGCCATCATATTCAAGATGTAACAATCTGCAAAGCTCAAATCTGGAAGTAATAAGAGTCATTCTATTCTGCTTTTCTCTAAGATCATCTAATACAAAGATAAGTTTGCGGTCGAATTGATCTAAATTTTTAATAAGTTCCGCAAAGAGAGTTCCTTCGGCCATCAAGATTAACCTTTTTATAGGCTCAAAGATGAATGCTCCGCCAGACCTGAAATACAGTCCTGAATATCTAGAAAGCAGAAACGATAAGCCTCATAATTTAACCCATAAGGATCTGCGACACCTCGATTTTTAGAACCAAAGCGAGCAAAACGCCTAATTAAAAAAACTTTGCCTTCAGCTTCCGGGAAGGCATCCAAAAGATTCTTTGCATGGGATTTTTCCATTACCAGTATGAGATCGCTTCTATCCAAAATATCTTCTTTAACAGATTTTGCAATGTGGCTGGACAGATCAACATCATATTCTGCCGCAACTTTCTGAGCCAGGCCGGTGGCACTATTGCCGGTAAGCGCAAGCAATCCCGCTGAATCAGCAACAATATCATCAAGTCTCTTTTTTTGTACAAGTTTTTTTAGCAAGCCTTCAGCAAATGGACTTCTACATATATTACCTGTACACACGAATAGAATATGTTTTATCCGGTCTGACATTATATCGGCTCCTTTATAGACTTTCAGATAAATAATTTCACTGCGTTATCAGTCGTCGACGTATAACTTATACGCCTTCCTCCATCTGGCCTTGTGAAATTAATTATCTGAAAGTCTATAGCTGCCCATCAGAGAAGTATTTTTCTTGGCGCGCAATTTATAACCTTCCGAGGTATATTTAGCTTTAGGGCTCGGTCAAAATCAATCTTTTTAATAGCATATCTTCAACGTTCTGCCTTGCATCCAAGACAGATAAAACATAAACTTTTATTTCTGATATTCTGTATATAATTCTCCAGGGAGGGATGATTAATTCACGATATAGCAAGATGCCTTGATCTTGAAGTTCAGGTACTATCCGGCCTCTTTCAGGAAGGGTATAAAGACTTGATGCTTTTTGTTTGATCCTTTTTAATACTTTTAACGCATTGGCAGGGCTGTCTGTTGCGATATATTCAATAATTTCTTTTAAATCATTCTCTGCAACAACAGCCCATATAATTTCATACGTCTGATTCATTTAAGTTTTTCTTTCAGTCTGATTTCAATGTCTTTGAACACATCCTCCTGAGATTCAGCCATACCATTCCTTATATCCCCTTCGCCCTGTGAGACCAGTTTCAATATACCAATTGCATTACGCATATTTTCATAACTTTTAGGATCTTGAAGCACAGCTCTTGGTTCTCCATTCTGTGTTATTATGACAGGGCGATGGGTTTTGTTGATTTGATTAAGCAGATCGGCTGCTTTTGATTTAAGATATGTAACAGACTTTATGTCACTTGTAATATTCATTTTTATTACCTCCAATCTTAATTAAATACTAAATATAGACCGAAAGTCAATGCTTTATTTTCGTGGACCGCTAACCCCTTCTTCAATAAGCGCATAGGGGAACGTTGGTGCAGAGCGGGAAAATATTGGTGTCAGGTCTACACACTTGACGCAAGCCGTGAGTTGAGGCCGGAACTTAACTATAAACTATGGAAAAATTATAGCCTAATGGCATCCTCGTGCCGAGATAAATCCGAATCGTTGGGATAAAGCGAAATCCTATGAAACCGAAAGCCCTGATAAAAAGTTCCCGACCCCTGACACCTGTGAACTGCATATTCTTTCTATCGGCTGATAGCATTGTTTTTCAGGGTTTGAAAAATCCTTGATTCTGCTGATTACTCCGGCAACTTTTATGCTGGAATAACTTTCAACCGCCTCAATATTTTCGCTTACCATATCCTGTGGTGCAGGCTTTTCTCCGGCATCTATAAAAACTATTCCGAGCGGTTTAATATGCCTTTTATACAAAGCCACTATTGTAAGAAGAGTATGGTTGATCGTGCCCAATCCGGCACGGGCGGCAATAATTGGCTTTGCCCCTGTCATCTTGATAAGATCTATCATTAATCTATTTTCGTTGACCGGTACAAGAAGCCCGCCGGCAGCCTCTAATATAACAGGAGAATAAATCCGACTCTTTTTATCCAAAGCATTCTGTATTGCCTTTAACTCAATAGTTTTTCCCTCATTGCGGGAAGCAAAATAAGGAGCTTTAGGCTCCCTGAAACAATAGACTATTGAATCAGCAGGATCTTTTTTAGTCAACTGGCTTACATGCTTATAAATGAATCTTGCATCGCTGTCTTTATCATAAGGATCGCTGCATCCTGTTTGAATCGGCTTTATATAAAAAGGTATGCAACCATTTGCATAGAAAAAATGCATCAGCAAAAGAGATAGAACCGTTTTTCCTACTCCGGTATCAGTGCCTATAACGAAAATATTATCTGTCTTTTTTTTCAATTTTTCCATATGCTTCTTTTAAACTACTGACTAACTTTCTGACATCTTTCTCTGTATGGAGGGCAGTCATGCCGATTCTCAACATGGCTTTGTGAAGCGGCACAGTTGGATACCGTGCAGGTAAAACAAAAATATTTTCTTCAAGCAACCTTTCAGATATCTCCAGCGCCCTGTTTTCATCTCCGATTTCTACTGCAAGAATATGAGCATCGCCTTTTACGCAAAAACCCTCGTAAACAAGCTTTTCTTTGGTAAGACTGCTTATCTCGCGCAGATGTTTTCTTTGTTTTTCGCATTGAGAAATAATCCCTAAAAGGTCTATGGCTGATGCAGCATGCGCTTCAGGAAGAGAAGTGGTATAAATTAAAGGAGAAGAAAAATTAAAAAAATATTCTTTAAAGTCGGCGGGCATAAGTACAAAAGCACCAAAAAGACCAAGAGCCTTGCCAAATGTACCAACTCCAATGTCCGCTACATCACGGGCAATGCCCTTCCCATTTTCGCCTGTCGCTCCGAATGCATGTGCTTCATCAACTATGCTGAAAAAGTCGAAACGTTCCTTGAGAGCTTTAAAACCCTGAACATCAAGAAAATCTCCATCCATACTGAAAAGGGACTCTGTAAGCACTGCGGGCTTATTCTTACTGGTTTTTTCAAGCCATTTGCAAAGATGAGACATGGAGTTATGGTTATATCCATGGAAATCCGCACCACTTAAAAGCATACCCTTCACACTGCTGGCATGTATATGCTTGTCGAAAATCAACAAATCACCTTTTTCAAAAAGTGCGGAAACAATACCTATATTTGCCTGATAGCCGCTGGGAAAAAACAGAGCATCCTCATATCCAAAAAAACGGGCATATTCTTTTTCAGCCTGGTTGATGACAGAATAATTTCCTGAAACAAGCCTTGACGAAGAAGAAGATGTAGCATACTTCAAAAAATTACCTGATACTTTACGTTTAAGTTTATCAGACACCCCAAGGCCAAGATAGTCGTTTGACGCAAAGTTTAATACTTTTCTGTTTCCTATAAAAAAATATTTTTCTTGTCTTTTATTTATTTCAACAGGCTTTCTGTATAGACCTGCGTTATGCTGGTTCAGTAATCTGTTTTTGATTCTTTCTGCAAACATGAAAAAACCTTGCGATAATGCGCCTGTAATATTTTTTTGTTAAACATGCGGTCATAATCAATAGTTGCGTACAAAAACTCACCTTCAATCTGTACCTTATTTCCCTTGCCGGCCTGTAACTCATAGCAAAAAGCAGATTTGCTCTGACTCACAAGTGTTCCCTTAAGCAGATAACTGCCATTTAAAATATGATTGGCAGGTATAGCGCATTGGTTTATCTTTAACAAAAAGGCATGGTTTTCAAATCCGGTCAGAAAACGAACATGATATGCCCCTAATTGTGCAAGAGACTCGATTCCCAGGTAGGCAGGATCGTTAAAATACTTTTTTTTACCTGCAATAGTCGCGGCTCCGATTTCTGATATTCTGTCCAAAAGGACAAAATCGTCTAAGCCCGAATTTATTTCTATTCTATTAACGATATTCATCATATCTAATGAGTGTAACCAAAATAGAACTTCGGTAATTGAAAAAAACCAAAACGTAACAGTTCGCACTATCGTCATTCCGGCTTCAGGTAATAAAATTTGAAAATGGCTGAAACTCACGCCAAAGTGACTCTAAAGAAAAAACATATCCAAACTTTAAATACAGTCATGAATCAAACATATTATGCTTATGATTAAATGGGGTAACGGGTGATGCGATGTTTTTTCTTAAGAGTCACTAAGAGCGCTCAGACAATCAGCCATTTTCAAATTTCTTCAGGTGTAATCAATTTCAAAACAGGAAACTGTTTGAGTGCATTAGAGATCGTTAAAAAAGAACCTGGCAGGGTTATGTGTTTTTCTATAAAATTTCGCTGAACTGCAACCATATCTTTTAATTTGCGGCAAGTTCTTTCTTTACGATATCTTATGTGCGAGTTTTTGCTGGTTTGAAATTGATTACACCTGAAGCGAATATATTTTCAAAAAGGTAAAGCGTTATAATTAATTATATTTTCTTACAATCAGAGCGCTGTTCTGCCCTCCAAAACCGAAATTTTCTAACAATATATTATCTATCGAGCATTCATGCAGGCAAGACATATTGCAAGCTCAACAGCACCGCATGCCGCAGCTATGTGTCCTATCCATGATTTAAGTGCAATGATAAATGGAGGCCTTTTTCCGCAAACTCGATTAATTAAATCTGCTTCCATTGAATCATTTAATAGAGTCCCGGTCCCATGTGATGAAATAACATCAATATCGGAAGGGGTAAGCTCTGCTTCCTGTAAAGCCGCATTCACCGCCTTTTCCGACCATATCCCACCTGGTTCAGGAGCAGTCATTGAATATCCATCAATAGAAGCACCATAGCCGCAAATCTCGCCATAAATCACAGCACTGCGTTTTTTGGCATGCTGAAGATCTTCCAGCAGAAAAAAAGCTCCCCCTTCTCCCGGCACAAATCCATTTCTGCTTCTATCAAAAGGCTGGATGGCTTTTTCAGGGCTACCCGTTCCATTGCAAAGGGCCTGAGCTTTTTTATAAGCCCAAATAGCGCTTTTGCTTAACCTTGAATCGCCTCCGCCTGCAAATGCAAGATCAATGTATCCATCCCTGATTTTTCGAAAAGCCTCACCAATGGCTTGCAATGAAGCGGAACATGCTGTTGTTAGAGTCTGATTCTCCCCGTGGATTCCCGCCAATTTGGCAATAACTGAGGCAGCAGTATTTGGCAGGAATTTCAACATCCAGAGAGCCATAAGATCTCTTCTATCTATTTCTCCCCCTTTGACATCAGGAAATTCTCCGCCGATATCCAGATTGGGGCCTGTCCCTAAAAAAAGACCAGCTTCTGCTAATAATTTTTTGTCTATTCCTGCTTTTTTTACTGCTTCAATTGCTGATGCAACACAGAACCGGGCTCCTCTGTTTAGATATCGCCTGTCTTTAAAAAGACCTGCAAAATCTTTTACATCAAAGCCGTTAATGGGACTTATAACTACATCATTATAAAAAAAAGACCTCTCGAACGAAGTATTTCCATTTTTCAAATTACCGATTATTTCCTCTATAGTAAAACCTAATGAGGAAATAACTCCAATGGAAGTAATGACGACTCTTCTGTGTATGTTATCCATAATCTTTATAAAAGTTCACCACGGAACGAGGCAACCAACCTTGAACCTAATCTGAACAGTTATGATAATTCAGTGTAATTCCGTGAAAATCCGTGGTGAACTATTGCTTATATCTCGCTAAAAATTTCTGAAATAGATTTTCTTGGAGGCATGTCTGGTTTTTCGTCCGGAAATCCCACTGTAATAAAGCATTTTATTCGAACATCATTTATCCCAAGGATTTCTTCAACATTCGGGATAAACACCAGAGGACCGGTAAGAATGCATGTTCCCAGCCCCAATTCTT
>JAFDFV010000370.1 GCA_019309665.1 Deltaproteobacteria bacterium
GACCATTCACCACGGATATTGCCGCAATCTGTCCATCAACAAATGACGGAGTTAAGGAACGGGGACGAAATAACTTCCCCAAGTAGGCGCATAGATTTGGGTCAAATTTGTTTGGTCTCAAATTGCAAAAGTTGATGGAATAGCGGGCTATTTTGATATTTTTGTGATTTGAGATCGGGCAAAGGTGGCCTGAAGCTGTGATGCATAGTTGGGGAAATTATTTCGTCCCCGTTCCTAAGCCTTTTGACGATAATCTGGCACGTTCTCTTGCATGCCACTCCGCTGCCCTGTCATCATAAGGAAGAATAAGCATCGTGCGTTTGACGATGTCGTTAAGGAATGAAGATTTTATCAATTCACTCAATTTTTATAGATTCTTTTTCACATCCTTTGACCATAACTTTTTTCTTTCATCGACCCACGCTGACCCCGAGTCATGCGGTGGTGACAGTAATGTCATGGCTGAAGTGTTGACAGAGGGGATACTTGCAGACCGAGCGGTAAGCCGTGAAATGTTTGTTTTATTTCAGAGTGCCGACGCTGTATCAGGTGGAAGGCAAAACTGTGTTAATATTTAGAATCAGCGTATTCAACCCATCCTCCGGCGGCAACAAGGGATCGGTCAAAGTCGGAGATTGAAAAGCCTGCTTTTTCTTCAAGCCCGTCAGCTTTTAGAATAAATATATTTTTTTCAAGATCAGTTTCAATGGATGTCTCTTTGCCTGAAAAGACCTGGAAAATATGATTTATAGTCTGGCCGGGCAGTTCCACTGCCATCATCCCGCAGTTGAACATATTCTGCCTGAATATCCTTGCAAAACTTTCTGCTAATGCCGTTTACCTCAAGTGCCCAGGGGGCATGCTCTCTGGAGGAGCCACACCCGAAATTAGCCCTGGTTATGATTACGCTTTTTCCTTTAATATCCTTTGCCTGAGCAAATCCATTCAGTTGTAGATCTTCTAAAAGATGGGGTTTAAGCGCTTCCTTGGAAATTTCCGTAAGGTATTTTGCAGGAATTATTTCATCTGTATTGATATCTGATCTGTCGAGGAACAGCATTTTGCCGCTGAAATTTTTCATAATTCTTTCCCAGCCCTATATAATCTAAATTGAGCGATTTTTTACTTGATCTGCGCCGATCTCTTGCGCATAAAGGCTTCGCAAAAATCCTCTACATATCCACGGGTATGCCTGCGGTTTTTGCAAATCCTTATGCATCAAGATCTCAACACATATCTTCGCAAAAAATCGCTCAACTTAGGTATAAATTTGAATTTGTAATATGCCCCGAAATAGCGCTTGCTGCCGCCGTAGCGGGACTCATAAGGTGCACCATTGCTCCTTTGCCCATCCGGCCGTTGAAATTACGATTTGTTGTTGACCCGCATACTTCTCCTTCCGCAAGTACACCGTTGCTCATGCCGAGACATGCACCACAAGTCGGGTTTGTCACACAAAAGCCTGCATCCATAAATATTTTCAGGATACCTTCATCCATTGCCTGCCTGAAAACTTTTGGAGTTGCAGGAGATATAATGCCCCGGACAGAGTCGCTTATCTTATTCCCTTTCAGCACCTGGGCGGCAATTCTTAGATCTTCAATTCTTCCGTTTGTGCATGACCCTATGTAAACCTGATCTACCTTTGTTTTTTCCATCTCCTTTACAGGTTTTACCTGGTCGGGTTTAAATCCGAAAGTAACCATAGGTTCCAGCCGGCTTATATCATGTTCTATCACATCATGGTATTTGGCATCCGGATCAGGAGAAAACTTCTTAAATTCCTCAAAAGCTTTTTCTTTTGTTGGATATTTGTCTTTAATAAATTCCCACAAATATTCAACGGTTGTCATGTCCGGATAGCAGATGCCGGATGTCCCGCCTGCTTCAATTGCCATGTTGCACAGAGTCATCCTGGCTTCCATGCTCATTGTGTCCACAACAGGCCCTGTGAATTCTATAACTTTATTTGTTGCGCCGTTTACGCCGAGTCTCCCAATTATGGAAAGAATTACATCCTTTGCATAAACGCCGGCCGGCATTTTACCGACTATGTTGATTTTAATTGTCGAAGGATAATGAAATGCACAAACGCCCTTTAGAATTCCCACTTCAAGATCGGTTGTGCCAACACCTGCCGCAAATGCGCAAAATGCACCGTGGGTACAGGTATGGGAATCACCCATGATAACGGTATGTCCAGGACGAACAAAACCTTTTTCCGGAAAAATTGCATGGCATACTCCGTTTCTGCCGATGTCAAAGAAATCCCTGATATTGTGGCGATTTGCCCAATCTCTTAAAATTTTACCCTGCATGGCTGTTTTTGAATCCTTTGCAGGAGTAACGTGGTCAATCACAGCTTTGATTTTATCAGGATCAAACACCCTGTCTTTATTCCGGCTTACCAGATCATTTATTGCAACAGGTGTTGTTATTTCATGGCAGAAAACAGCATCAAGACTGATAACATGAATATCTCCTGACGGGTTGTCCACAAAATGGGAATCAAATATTTTTTCAGCAACGGTTTTTCCCATAATTCCTCCTAAATTTCTTCTAATCATTATCTGTTTTTAATACTGATAAAAATGCAGACTGGGGAATCATAACTTTTCCCACCATCTTCATTCTTTTTTTACCTTTTTTCTGTTTTTCGAGAAGTTTGCGTTTTCGCGTTATATCTCCGCCATAGCATTTTGCTGTTACGTCTTTTCTTAAGGCTGAAATGGTTTTACGCGCTATAATATTTCCGCCGATTGCACCCTGTATGGCTATTTTAAACATCTGTCGAGGAATTTCATCCTTTAGTTTTTCACATGCATGTTATCTTTATGTACCAACTGTGATAATGCATCTACACGGTCACTGTTTATCAAAATATCAAGTTTTGCAAGATCTGTTTCTCTGTAATCTATCATGTCGTAGTCAAATGATCCATATCCCTGAGTTGATGATTTCAGTTTATCGTAAAAGTCATAAATAACTTCAGCAAGCGGAAGTTCAAAAATCATCTCCAGGCGGTTATGGGTAAGATATTGATAGGTGGTATTTATTCCCCGTCTTTCAAGGCATAGCTTCATAACCGTTCCCATGTAACGGTCCGGTATTATTATTGAAGCCCGGATGAATGGTTCGAGCGTTTTATCAATCCCGGCCGGATCCGGATACAAAGCAGGGTTGTCGATTATCCTGGATGAACCGTCTTGCATTATAAGCTTGTATCTTACAGAAGGAGCCGTAAGAATCAGAGAAAGATCGTATTCACGTTCAAGTCTTTCCTGCACGACTTCAAGATGAAGAAGCCCCAGAAATCCGCAGCGAAAACCAAAGCCCAGAGCTACAGAGGAGTCTTTTTCATAAATTAATGAAGCATCATTTAATTTAAGCTTTTCCATTGCAAGCGCCAGTTCCTCGTATTCATCAGATGCTACAGGGTAGATAGAAGAAAATACAACCGGTTTTTCAATTTTGAATCCAGGCATTGGGGTTTTACATGGCCGGTTTTTCAGCGTAATTGTATCACCGCATTTTGTGTCACTTACTGTTTTTATCCCGGCAATAATATAACCTACCTGGCCCGCTGAAAGCTCCTTTTTCGGCATTTTTTCTATCTGAAATATCCCTACCTCCTCGGTTTTATAAATAACATTATTGGACATAAATGTGATGACATCGCCCGGCTTTATTTTCCCCTGAAATATTCTGACATGGACTATAGTTCCTCTGTAAGAATCGTAGTGGGAGTCGAAAATCAGTGCTTTAAGCGGTGCGTTCGGATCCCCCGAGGGCGGCGGAAGTTTGTTAACCACCACTTCAAGCACATCTTCTATGCCGATACCTTTTTTGGCCGAGGTAAGAATTGCCGATTCAGGATCCAATCCTAAATCGTCGTTAATCTGATCTTTTATTCTCTCAATATCGGCGGCCGGCAAATCTATTTTGTTTATTACCGGAATAATTTCAAGATCATGTTCCATGGCAAGATAAAGATTGGCCAGAGTTTGTGCTTCAACGCCCTGACTGGCGTCTATCAGCAAAAGAGCGCCCTCACATGAAGCGAGAGCGCGTGAAACCTCATAGGTAAAATCAACATGCCCGGGCGTATCAATAAGATTTAAAAAGTATGTTTGACCGTCTTTTGCTTTATATGGGAGACAAATTGTTTGACTCTTTATGGTGATGCCTCTTTCCCGCTCTATATCCATTGTGTCGAGGATCTGATCCTGAAAATTTCGCTCAGAAACAACACCGGTAGCCTGTATAAGGCGGTCTGCCAGAGTCGACTTGCCATGATCAATATGAGCTATTATGCTGAAGTTTCGTATATTTTTCATTAAAGATATATGATAATTTAATTTTATAAATATAAAATCTAAGTTGACACTATTTTTTGTTATAGATATACAGATATAGATTTTTAATAAGTTAAACTTAAATTGAGCGTTTTTTTACTCGACTTACTGCTTTAAGTTAAAATAGAAAAGCAACTTCTATCAAATTGTTTTTCAATATGTCAACCCTGACCTTTTGCACGCTGATATTATCAATTAGTAAATGATGATCAAACAATCAAAAATAGACACCTGTGTTTTAATTGTCGACGACGACTCTAATATTAGAGGTTCTATCCATGAATTTATTGGAATGGCTGGTTATAAGTCATTCGAGACTTCGAGCGCGGAGGAAGCGCTTGAAATATTAAAAACAAATACAATTCATGTCGTTATAACCGACATAAGGTTGCCAGGAATGAACGGCCTCGAACTGACTGACCTTATAAAAAACAGGTATGATACAGATGTAATTGTTATAACAGGCTATATCGGCGATTATTCATATGAAGAAGCAATCAACAAGGGTGCAAGCGATTTTGTATCTAAGCCAATACGCTTTGAAGAGCTTTTGCTAAGGATGAGAAGGGTTTTAAGAGAGCGAAATATTACAAAAGAGCGCGCCTTAATACTGGCAAAACTTCAGGATCTTGCAATAACGGATGGTCTGACAAAACTCTATAATTCCAGATACTTTTATAAACAACTGGATTCAGAGGTTGACAGATCCAAACGTTACAACCATCCTCTTTCGCTCCTGTTTCTGGATATTGATCATTTCAAACATTATAATGATACTTATGGTCACCTGGAAGGTGACAAAGTACTGGCCAGGATCGGGAAGGCAATTAAATTATGTCTCAGAAAGATGGATACTGCTTACAGATACGGAGGGGAGGAATTTACTGTTATACTCCCTGAAACAAGCAGGGGAGAAGTTATGACTGTTGCTAAGAGGATAAAGGATGCCATAGAAAATGAAAAATTTTCACCTCAATCCGGAAAATCCGTATCCATAACTATCAGCATAGGAGCTACAGAATATTGCCGGGACGAAAGAATATCAGGATTTGTTCAAAGAGCAGACAAGGCAATGTATCTTTCAAAGCAAAGAGGGCGCAACCAAATCTCAACCTGAACATTCAGAATCAACAGATTCTTGAGAAAGCTATTTCCTTAACCGCAAACCTGAGTAGTTATTATTATTTTTCCCATATTATAACCTGTTTTTCAAAATCAATTTTGTATTCAAGATCCCGCAGGAAGTCCATGCCTAGCAGGCCCTTGTGGGCTGCTGGAGGGCCTTTATAGTCAACGATGGATACAATCAAGTTTTCCTTTTTTATAGGCCCGACTTTAATGTAGCTTAGTTTTGCTATTTTAGTATTTATTACACCTCCTCCCGCTACTATGATTTTAGCCTTTTTGGTTTGCTGTATCTTTAATTTATTTGCAAACTTTTGGTAAAGAAGAGTAATTGAAGCACCTGTATCCAGAATGAGTATTCCCTCAATTACCCTGTTTTTGTAACCAAGCTTCACAGGCACAAACACTGAATTCCCCCTTATAATTACCTTTGTTTCGAATTTTTTTAAACGCTTTTTAGTGCTGAGCACTTCATTTTTTTTTCTTTCTATGCTTTCCTTTTCCAGCATGACGGCTTTTTCTTTTCGTTTTCTTTCAAGCTCGTTGTAGTCTTTTCCCATCATGATAGTTCTTTCCTGTTCAGGAAGATGGTCGTATTTTTCTTTATATACTTTAGGCTTTGCTCTATATTCAGGCGGTATCTTGCTTAAATCATCAACAAAGTGAATTCTTCCTTGTTTGTCAACATACCTGTAAAATTCAGCACCGGACTCTTGAAAAAAGAGGAAAGATAAAAATATAAATAATAATGGAAGAGAGAATAACTTAATCTTTTTAATCATTGTTGCATGCTCCGGATTAACTGGTACCCTATAGACTTTCAGATAATTCGTCCACGTTCCTTAATCAGACTGGATCTTCTTAAATAATATTGGGGCCAGAGAGGACGTCAGGATAGCCAGCAATATAATGCTGGAGTGGATCTGATTATTAATCAAATTGAGTTTGAGCCCGATGGAAGCTGCAGCAATAATCAGACTCAGGCGTGCCGAAAGGAGTATCCCGCTCGAAAAGCATTCTCCCCATGTCAACCCATTAAAACGGAAAAGAAGAGAGGGGATTATCTTGATAATCCAGGCCACCAGGAAAAGACCGGCT
>JAFDFV010000371.1 GCA_019309665.1 Deltaproteobacteria bacterium
GACTCTGGATAATCCCACGCCATCAAGAATTCAGGGACTTGTACAAAATCTTATAAACAAAGTTTTTTCTGATGGACAGATTAACAACTGCGAATTAACATTAAAAGATTTGCACAAGATAGCTAAAACTTTTAATAGAATATTAAGCGGAATACATCACCACCGCATAGATTATCCTGAAAAATCCTCTTCTATCAATGGAAAGGTTAAAGATGAAAATCCTGATAGACAACAGGCAAAACAATTACAAAGTTTCTCCGGAAATTATACGGAAAAAAGCTCAGGCCATCTTAAACGCCTTGGACTGTCCTGATGGAGAACTTTCCATTCTGATCGTTAATGATCCCCTGATAGAGGCTCTAAATAAACAATATTTCAATCGATATTGCCCTACTAATGTTATAGCCTTCCCCATGCGGGAGGGCAAATTTGCAAACATCTCGCCTCAATTGTTGGGCGATGTGGTTATATCTGTTGAAACCGCTTATCAAGAAGGAGTAAATGCTGGAATCAGTCGGAATTCTTCACCTGTTTGGCTATGATCATGAAACAACGGAGCAAGAAGCTCTTAAGATGGAAAAAAAGAGTGAAGAACTTATAAAGTTGATAGAAAAGACAGTGCCTAAAGTATATTAAAGTGCCTAAAATGCCTAAAGTTGTGGTACGCCTTCGGCGTGCTATATATCTTTAAAGCTTGATTATAACTTCAGCCGGAAACAAAATGAGTAAGGTTGGGCAGTCTTTCTACTCGTTCCCAGGCAGAGCCACGGAACGAGTGAAGTTGTATGGAAAAAATTAAAATTGGCAGCGCCGAAGGCGCATTCCTTAACTTTAGGCACTTTAATATACTTTAGCTCACTTTAGGCACTTATGTTCATAATATAGGGAGGGTTCAATAATGGCAGGATTAGCTGTAAATGTTGATCACATTGCTACTTTAAGAGAAGCCAGAAAGGTCAGCTACCCGGAACCTGTGGCGGCGGCTGTGCTGGCTGAACTGGCCGGAGCGGATGGAATTGTTGTTCATTTGAGGAAAGACAGGCGCCACATACAGGATCGGGATGTCAGAATTTTGCGAAAAGTCGTTCAGACCAAACTTATCCTGGAAATGGCTTCAACTTCTGAAATGGTTGGTATAGCTCTTGATATAAAGCCTGATCTTGTAACACTCGTACCTGAAAAAAAGGAAGAACTTACAACCGAAGGAGGACTGGATCTTTTTGTCCACAAAAACTCAGTTGCTGAAACCGTTGGCTCACTCCAGGACAATGGTATTCCTGTAAGTATTTTCATAGATCCGGCACCTGAACAAATTAAACTCGCGTATAAGATAAATGCCTCAACTGTTGAAATTCATACAGGAACTTTTTGTGACGCAACAACTCCCCAAAAAAGGGATCAGGCTTTTGACAAAATTGTTGATGCTGTTAAACTATCCCACAAACTGAAGCTAAAAATAAATGCCGGTCATGGGATATGTTACAATACCATAAAGGCTTTCAACGGCCTGTATGAAATTGATGAATTCAGCATAGGCCACAGCATAGTCTCAAGAGCTGTGCTTGTTGGAATGGAAAGAGCTGTCAAAGAAATGTCGGCGCTTATTAAAGAACTTTGATGGAGCATAACATGTATCTTGTAACTGCTGGTGAAATGCAGGAAATGGATAGACAGACCATTGAATCATATGGTCTTCCAGGCAGAGTCCTTATGGAAAATGCCGGCCTGGGTGCAACACGAATAATATTAAGACAATTTAAAGGTCTTATTAACAAAAAGGTCGGCATTGTAGCCGGACGCGGGAATAACGGCGGGGACGGTTTTGTAATGGCCAGATATCTTTCTCAAAAAGGCGTGAGCGTGACCGTATATCTCCTTGCCGAAAAAACTGTGGTTAAAGGGGATGCTGCTGAAAACTTAAATATTTTAGCCCCGCTAGATATTCCCGTAATAGAAATGCCGGACCAAAAATCCTTTTCAAAGCACAAAACTTCTATGCTTCATAAGGATATATGGATTGATGCCATACTTGGAACCGGACTAAAATCAGATGTCAAAGGATATTTCCGAAAAATTATCGAGTTCATTAACAGCTTAAAAAAACCTGTTTTTGCAGTAGATATACCCTCCGGGCTTAATGCAGACACAGGGCAGCCTTGCGGCATTTGTATCCAGGCACATACAACAGCGACCTTTGCATTTGCCAAAACAGGTCATTTAATCTTTCCCGGAGCAACTTATACCGGAAATCTCGAAATAGTAGATATTGGCATACCTAACTATATTGCCAAAAGTGTGGAGCCAGGACAATTCCTTCTTACATCCGAGCTGATCAGGGCTGCGCTGCAAAAAAGATCACCTGAGGCCCATAAAGGCAATGCAGGCCATCTCTTGATTATTGCAGGTTCGACCGGCAAAACCGGCGCAGCAGCTATGACGGCGATATCTGCAATGCGTTCAGGCGCAGGACTTGTAACTCTCGGAATACCAAAAAGTTTAAACCCTGTTTTAGAAAGTCAGGTTCTTGAAGTAATGACGTGTCCTCTTCCTGAAGCCGAAGGCGACATACTTGATGAATCGTCATTTAACAAAATTATGGATCTGATTGCCGGCAAAAAGTGCCTTGCTGTTGGGCCGGGACTTGGAACCGCTTCCGGCACTAAAAATCTTGTTATTCGAATTATTCAGGAATGCGATCTGCCGATTGTAATTGATGCGGACGGTTTAAATAGCCTTATTGATAACATCAATATACTAAAAAACTTGAAGCACCCGGTTATATTGACCCCGCATCCTGGAGAAATGTCAAGATTAATAGGCAGACCTGTTAGCTTTATTCAGAATGATCGGATAAATTGCGCCAGGAATTTTGCAAAAAAATTTAAAGTTCATGTTGTTCTTAAAGGAGCAAGAACTGTAATTGCCCACCCTGATGAAAAAGTTTTTATCAACCCCACGGGCAATCCGGGAATGGCTTCCGGCGGCATGGGGGATGTGCTGACCGGAATTATTGCAGGCTTTGTTGCACAGGGTTATTCTCCTGAATCAGCCACTCATGCGGGCGTTTATTTACACGGAGCTGCCGCTGATACGCTGCAAAAAAATATAGCCCCCTTTGGTTTTCTGGCAACGGAAGTTATGA
>JAFDFV010000372.1 GCA_019309665.1 Deltaproteobacteria bacterium
CAGGCGCTGGAAAAAATTCCCGGAGGGAGATTTACCAACTGGGATCCATCGTATTATCTGGTGCTTGGGAACGAGGCTACAGGTGATCGACCGTGGCTTGGAAAAATCTTTTTTCTGGCAATGTATAGCCGTCCCTTAGCTGAAAAGGAAATTCATCAGAATTATCTTGCTGGATGGTTATCAGAATCAAGATCCGGAGAACAAATGTGTCGTGCCTCTGAAGGCTTGGTCGCCCGTTATTTGTTTGAGGAACGACACGGAGACAGGATTGGTGACAGCGGTGAAACCAAAGCCCCATTGGATTTGTATATTCCCACTGCAATCCAAACCCAAAAAAAATCCTATCTGGATTTTTCCCATATATTATTTTCCAAAAATTCAAAGCGGGCTTTGTTTGGGGATGTCATTCTGAATATTATCATTTTTATTCCCATAGGGTTTCTCTTGCATGCCGTACTCCGACGTCACTGTGAATCATCGCTGAAAACCGCGGCATTTGTTTTCATAATAGGAACACTCTTCACGTTTGGTATTGAATCATTGCAGTATTTCTCACTGACAAGACATTCCTCGCTCGTGGATATGTTTAACAATATGTTGGGCACAGCAGTAGGCATTGCAACCAACATATTCTATATCGGATACCTGAAATCTCAACGTAGGTCTCTACAAATTTAGGGTGAGAATCTTTATTGCTAATGCATAGAGTCTCCCTGATTATCGAGCTTGGATTTCACTAAGGCCTTGTATGCTTCCTTCAACCTCCGGTTCTCTTTCCGCGTCTTTTTAAGCCACTTGATGAGCTTGGAAAATGTCTGCTGGGTTCTGACGTTCTCTAATTTAGTCGTTCTCTGTTCAATGTTGGTGAGGCGTTGCCGGATATCTGAAATTTCTGAGTAGATGTGCTTTCCGATCCTGGTGCTCGAGTCAATTGTTCCTTCCTTTCCCGGCAAGGCTTTAACATTCCTGCTTACTTTTTCCTCTTCATATTGAATACCTGGATCAATCCCCCTGTTTTTAATAACTTGTTTTATTATATTCGCATCTATGGTTTTAATCTCATCAGCATAGCCATACACAAGTGCTGTGTCGCAGATGGAACTGATTAGCCTGGGCACACCGCTTGTATACTCATATATTTTTTCTATGGCATTGCTGGTAAAAAGCGAATCAGGAGAAGTGTGACCGGTCACCTTCAATCGATGTTTGATATACCGGCTGATGTCTGATTTTTCCAAAGGGGCGAGGTGGTAATAAACGGAAATCCGTTGTGTTAACTGGGCCAGCTCAGGATCATTCAGACGTTGTCGCAACTGGGGCTGACCGACTATGATAATCTGGAGAAGATAGCTTTCCTCTGTCTCGAAATTGGAGAGCATTCGTACCTCTTCCAGGGTCTCCTGAGGCATGTTTTGCGCTTCATCAATGATAAGCACGGAGCGCCGTCCGTGGATATGCTCATCCAGAAGAAACTGATAGAGACTGTCATAGAGGGTGGACCGACGAGTGTCAGGAATGTGCAGCCCAAAATCGTTTGCCACCATTTCCAAAAAGGTAGTTGGATCAATATTAGTATTGAATATAAAGGCAGTATTAACATCGGTATTGATTTTGCTGAGGAAAAAGTTAATGAGCGTGGTTTTGCCCGTGCCCACATCCCCGGTAAGTACGATAAAACCCTTATTATCCGTGATCCCATACTCAAGATGAGTAAGAGCCATGTCATGGTTCTTACTTGCGTAAAGGAACCGAGGATCAGGCAAGAGTTCAAACGGTTTGCACTTTAAGCCATAGAATTTTGTATACATAACCTACTAAATACCTATTGCCTGAACGAAAAGTCATGTTAAGGCAAAATACGAATATCGAAATCCGAAACTCGAAACAAATTCGAATACCAAATGACAAAATGACCAAAACTAACACGTTGGAAATACAATGTTTTTGTCATTAAAAAATTCGTATTTGGGTCATTGTTTCGTGTTCCGGTTCATCATTTGTATCTATCAACCTTAACCAATACCGGCTTTCTTTAGCCTCTTTGCGACAAATCTTAATTCTCATAATGAAGTCTTTCTTGCTGAGTGATTCGTTAGCCTCAATGTAGTTGGCGCCAACGGAACCTGATGACCGTACCAGTTGTTTTATATCTTCAATATTTGCTGTCGTCCTAGACAATTTCTTTACGAACGCTCTCACCCTCTTTGCATATGCAAGTGTGCGATCTTCCAAGTCGTATGGTTTTGAATTTCGATTCTTTGTCATTAGAATTTGTTTCGGATTTCGGCTTTTGGTCATTCGTATTTGTTTCGGATTTCGATATTCGAATTTCGTATTTTCTCAGTTAGTATGTCCATCCCCTGCGAATTCCGCTATCATTCAAAATTATACCCAAAATGTTCTTATCCTTCAGCAACGCCATTCCAGAGGTGATATCTTCAGTGGTCGTATAACCGGCACGGGCTACCAGTGCGATCGTGTCCACGTGGGAGGCAAGAATCAGTGGATCCGAACAGACGTTTAGGGCTGGAACATCAAAGATAATATAACGATCCTTGTAGCGGGTTTTGATTTCCAGGATCAAAGCCTCCATGCGATGGGAATCCATGATCTCAGTAGAATTATCCATGCGGCCTCCAGCCGGAAGGACAGTCAAACGTTCTATGCCTGGATAGATCAATATCTCTTTAATAGGTGTGCCGTTCAGGAAGTAGTCTTTCAGTCCAGGTGCAAGGTCAATGCCCAGTATGCTATGAATGCTTGGCCTGCGATATCAACCAGCAAGACAGTTTGCCGGGACTCCCTGGCCAAAGTAATGGCCAGGTTAACACAGGTAAGACTCTTTCCCTCTCCCTCTTTGAAACTGGTAATCTCTATGGTGTTGTACCCATTAGGTCTTGTCTTGTTGAGAATCCTGGTCATGAGAAACTTATATTTGTCAGCCACCTCATCTTTTTTAAGAATAGAAAAGACCTTTCTGTCAATCAGTTTCTTGAGGTCAACCTGAACAGCTCTTGTCTGAGAATAAGCTGGGGAAGGAAGTTCGGCCCTATCTTTAGGTGAATCCTCTACCAAAGCCTCTTTTAAGGGTATACTTCCTTCTTTCCTGGCCTTTTCCAGGGCTTTTTTTATTTCACTCATATTATCTCCCAATCAGGCAATCAGAAATGGATGTAAAAGCAATTGTTCAAAAATTTCAACTGTCTGTCATTAAATGATAGAAAATGGCTAATCCAATAGCCAAAACGCCTATAATCGCTAACATGATGAAAATAGACTTTACTGTTTTTTTCCTTTGCTTCCTGGGGACTGTATATGGGGAATTATGGCAAGTACGGTATGTCCGCTCAACCTTTCGATCTCTTCCGGCAGCCGGACAGAAT
>JAFDFV010000062.1 GCA_019309665.1 Deltaproteobacteria bacterium
GTGTGTCGAAAATTAACAAGAAAATTGCTTTTATTGGTGCCGGAAACATGGGAGAAGCATTCGTGGGTGCTCTTATTCAGACCGGAATTTTTTCTCCGTCAATGATTTATGCTAGTGATATCAGTGAAAAGCGGCTTGATATTCTTAATAAGACTTATGGTATTTCTGTAATGCAAAATAATTTTAAAGTTTTTTCGGAATGCGAAATTATAGTTATTGCAGTAAAACCTCAACATATATATCAGGTTCTCTCACAAATTTCAGAGCATGAAGGCTACCGGATACCAAATCGAAAGATAGTTATTTCTATTGCAGCAGGAATTCCTTTACGTAAAATTGAGGCTTTACTTTACAATTCTCTTGATAATGATTCTATAGAAAAATTGCCGATAATAAGAGTAATGCCAAACACGCCGGCCCTGGTCCTGGCAGGAATGTCCGGCATGAGCGCCAACAAATATACCAAAGCAGAAGATTTAAACACAATAAAGATAATTCTTGAAGCTATAGGCAAAGTAATTGAATTTAAAGAAGAAGACCTGGATGCAGTTACCGCTCTTTCCGGATCAGGGCCTGCATATGTTTTTTATATTGCTGAAGCTATGATAGAGGGAGGTATCAAAGTCGGACTGGAGCCGGATAAGGCCGCCATGCTGACAGTTGCAACTATACAGGGTGCCCTTAAACTCATGGAAGAAAGCAACGAATCTCCTGAAATTTTGCGCCGGAAGGTGACTTCTCCAGGAGGAACTACTGAAGCGGCTTTCAAGGTTTTGGAGAAAAACAGAGTTAAACAAAATGTAATAGAGGCTATAAAGGCAGCCACAATACGCTCAAAAGAGTTAAGCCGGTAGGGATTAAACCATGTTTATTGAGACGATAACATATCCAGCAGCTTTTTTTGCAGGACTTCTTTCTTTTTTTTCCCCTTGTATCCTGCCGATTATCCCATCATATTTTACTTTTATAACGGGTTTTTCCATAGAAGAGTTGACTACGGACTGTAATGCAGAAATTAGAAGGAAAGTATTTTTATCAACCGTATCATATGTTTTAGGTTTTTCTTTTATTTTTGTGCTTATGGGAGCTTCAGCTTCATTGTTTGGAAATATCATTTACAAGTACAGTAATTTTATAAGAATAACGGGTGGTATTTTAATAATAATATTTGGGATGCACTTAATCGGCTTAATCCGCATCCGTCAACTTTATCATGAAAAACGGATTCACATAGTTAAAAAACCGTTACATTTTTTAGGGCCTTTTATAATTGGCATGGCTTTTGCCGCGGGCTGGAGCCCTTGCATAGGTCCTTTATTAGGCTCAATACTTGTTCTTGCCAGCAATCAGGAGAATGTATGGCAGGGAGTTATGCTTCTTGTAGCATATTCCGCAGGACTGGCAATGCCTTTTGTTTTGGTGTCTATATTTGTTAATTTTATGCTTAAATTTATCAAAAAAGCATCTAAGGTTTTAAATTATGTAAATATTTTTGCAGGTATTTTTCTTATTCTTATCGGCCTGTTTCTTATATCAAACAAAATGTATCTATTAACTTTTTTTGGATAAAACGATGAAAAATATATTTAAATACGCTTGTTTTTTAACAGTAATAATTTTTATTTTATCTTCGCTTTCTGTCAGTTTTGCTTCTTCAAAACGCATAAACTGGTATACATACAAACAAGGGCTTGAGCTGAACAAAAAAGAGGGCAAAAAGATATTTTTATACTTTTATGCTGACCAGTGTACTTACTGCAAAAAAATGGATAAGGAAACGTTCAATGATTATTCAGTTGCTTCCTATATAAATGACAACTTTATTCCCATAAAGGTAAACTCTGACAGAGAGGTTAAGATAGCGTTGGCTTTTGGCGTAAGAGGGTTGCCATCTACCTGGTTTATTGCAGAAAATGGAGAAAGAATTAGCAGCTTGCCTGGTTATATACCTCCTAAAAGGTTGCTTGATATTCTTAAATATATAAATACAGATAGTTTTAAAGAGATGGCCTTTAGAAAATTTATGGGGAATATGTAACTAGTGCCTGAACGAAAACTGCTAATTTTCCCAATTTCTGCGTCAGGCTTAAATTTTAATCCTCAAAATACTCCATGTATTCCTGCGGTTAAAATTTGCGCCTTCCTTGAACTTGATTTTAGGACCTTGCTTTGAAAACCAATAAAGATATCTTTTTATCAGACGTATTGCAATAGAGACTATTACTCCCGCACTCATCACTACCATAAGGACAGGCACCCAGATATATTCATTGTATTCTGTTTTTTCAACCGCCTCTAATATGCCGGCAATGCCAAACAGAAAGACAAGCGACATGAATCCAATAACTGTATAACAAGCCTTTTCAGTATCATACCACGGTACTATTACTTTTCTGAATAATGGATTTTGGTCGAGGGGCATATTACTCCTTTAGTATTTCAAAATTAATTATAACATGTACTCCATTGATAGATCAAGATGTGGAATTAGATTATGACAAAAAAAAGATTGATGAACAGATGGTTAATCAGCTTTTTCTCCTTCAGCGTATTTCTTGGCAATATTTGGGGGTGTGCTTTGCCTGTAAAGAAGCTTTTTATAAAAGATATATCAGAATCATTTGAAGTGGGCACCATTATTTCTGCAGAAACCGGCAAGCCTGTAACTTATGAGTATCTCATTAATGATCTTGAAGATGTCCAGGTAATTTATGTCGGAGAAAGGCATAATGACCCATCACATCATGATATTCAGCTTAGATTAATCAAAGAAATTTTCAAGTCGCATCCATATATTGCTGTAGGCATGGAAACATTTGATCAATCATACCAGCAGATTCTTTATCTTTGGTCTGATGGTGAACTGAATGAAAAAGAATTTATGGAAAAAATGCACTGGTACGCTAACTGGAGGTTTGATTTTGAATTATATAAGGATATTCTACTTTTTCTAAAAAATAACAGAATAAGAATAGTTGGTCTTAATCTTCCTTTCCATATTCCGCCAAAGATAGCCATTGGCGGAATCGAGAGCCTTTCTGACGATGAAAAGAAAAACCTTCCAAAAGAAATAGACACCTCAAACGTCGGCCACAAAGCCTATTTAGAAAAAATATTCGAGGAACACAAAGTCAAAGGAAGGGAAAAATTTGAGAATTTCTATATGGCCCAATGTGTATGGGAAGAGATGATGGCTGAATCAATCTCACAAAATTTGAAGGGGAATCCGATGATAGTGCTTGTTGGAAATGGTCATATTGTGCATAAATTTGGAATTCCAGACAGAGCATTTCGCCGCACGGAAGCTTCGTTTAAAACTATCTTTCTCGCACCGGCAGGCAGTGGAGCTGAAGCCGAACTTTCTTTTGCAGATTATATTTGGGTAACCCCTTCGATTAATAAGCACCATATGGGGCGGAGACCTCATGGTCACAGATAATGTCCGAACGAAAAATAGTATGAAAAAAAGAGCATCACAAAAAGTTCTGGTTACAGGTGGCGGAGGCTTTTTAGGAGGAGCGATAGTTAATCTGCTGGTAGAAAGAGGCGACCATGTCCGAAGCTTTTCCCGCAGCTATTACCCTGAGCTTGCATCAACTGGAGTAGAACAGTTTCAGGGAGATATCGCTGATAAAACCTCTGCAGCAAATGCATGCCGGGGAGTTGATCTTGTATTTCATGTTGCAGCTAAAGCCGGTGTATGGGGAGCTTATTCCGATTATTACAGAACCAATGTTACAGGAACTCAAAATATTATTGAGGCCTGTAAAAAACATAATGTTTCAAAACTCGTCTATACAAGCTCGCCAAGCGTTATATTTGATGGAACAGATATGGAAGGTGTAAATGAATCCTGTCCATACCCAACCAATTATAATGCATACTATCCAAAAACAAAAGCCTTTGCCGAACAGGCTGTAAGAGCTGCCGGTGCCGATTTATTAACTGTAATACTAAGACCGCATTTGATATGGGGTCCAAAAGACAGCCATATAGTTCCAAGAATTATTTCAAGAGCAAAACAGCTATTAATAGTCGGTAACGGCAAAAATCTTGTGGATACGATTTACATAGACAATGCTGCTTATGCCCATATTCTCGCTGCAGAAAAACTGGATGAAAATCCAAGTATTTCAGGAAACATTTATTTCATCAGCCAGGGAAAACCTGTTTTATTATGGGAAATGATAAACAACATTTTAAAAGCAGGCGGGCTTCCTCCTGTTAAACGTTCAATATCACACAAAGCTGCATGTCTTATTGGAGCCATTCTCGAACTTGTTTATAATATAACAAATATTAAAAGCGAACCTGAAATGACGCGTTTTGTTGCAAATGAACTTGCAAAATCCCACTGGTTTGATATAAGTGCCGCCCAAAATGATTTGGGGTACATTCCAGGCGTATCTACGAAGGAAGGGCTAAAGCGACTTGAATTCTGGTTAAAAGGAGTTAAAAATGAGTTTTACAGACATACTGCCTATTGAAAAATGGGTTGAATTTGAAAATGAAATACACAGAAAATCCGGCCTTAATGCTAATGTTTACAACATCAATGGAATCAGAATAACCGATAATACAAACTGGGCGAACAGGCTTTGTCCTGTTATTAAGGCAAACGACAAGGGAATAAACTTTATTTGTGCGGTTGCAAATATGAACATGGCTTCTCAGGCAAAGCTGACCGGTGAGCCCATTATAGAAGAATGTGATGCAGGCCTGATTAAAATAGCCGCCCCCATATTTATCGGCGACGAATTTATAGGAACAGTTGGAGGCTGCGGACTTTTAATTGAAGAAGGAGAAGTTGACTCTTTTCTTATAAACAAAATAACCGGTATTGATGAAAATAAGATAGAAAGCCTTTCAGATGACATTAAGACAATTTCAAAAGAAGAGGCTCAAGCTATAACAGATTATACCTGGGACCGGATTAACCGGTTTGTCAGAAATTATGTGAACAAACAACATTCAGTATCATTAAGCGCATAGCGCCAAGGTGTTTTGATAACCTGTGCAGTTCAACCACCAAAACTTCCTTGACCCATAAGATTAGCCCATGTTAAGGAACAGGGACGAAATAACTTACCCAAGTAGGCGCATAGTTGGGGAAGTTATTTCGTCCCCGTTCCTAAGAATACATGCGGGTTTAAAATTTATCTGAAAAACACTACTTATCAGGGGGTAACAATGAAGCTTATAGATATCGCACCAGTCGAGGTATGGCATCGCCTTGCGCAGGAAATTTATGATAAATTCGGATTTAACGGAAGCATTGTAGATAGAGACGGAGTTGTGGTTCATCCGCCGGCAGGATGGGCTAATAAGATTTGTCCGGCTATAAAAGGAAATGACGATAGCCGGGTGGTTTGTTCGTCCGCACAGCTATCCATGGCCGAAACCGCGCGCACCACGCAAAAAGCGGTGATTAAAAAGTGCGATGTCGGCTTTACCAAATTTGTAATACCTGTATTTGTTAATGAAGAGTTTCTGGGCACTGCGGGCGGATGCGGTATTTTTGTTGAGGGTGGAGAACTGGACGATTTTTATATTTCAAAGCTCCTCCATATAGAAGAAGAACAAGTAAAGAAACTCATTGAAACTGTAAAAACAAGCTCTATAGACAAGCTGGAAGCAGCAGTCGAATTTGTACAAAATAGGATAAAAGAACTTACACCTTCTTCGATCGTGTAATTTGGACAGGATTTACAAGATATCCAGGATTTAACTTATCGAAACTTTTCCTGTTAATCCAAATCTAAATCCTTATACCTTGATACACACCTTCTTTATGCTGTGATTATATTTTATGATTTACTGGAGGGTGCAATACAAAAAAGTGACATAGAACAAAACGTGACTAAATCGGTGCCAAGAAGTGCCAATTGAATGATAAATGTCGAACAGGGAATATTGAATATCGAAATGTGGATGTTTTTTTAAAATTATTAAGTACCTTCTCTTCGTAATTCGACATTCCCTGTTCGACATTCGACATTAAGCTGATTAAACGGGTTCAACGATTACTTGATATAATTTATGTCATTTTTTGTATTACACCCTTTACTGGATAGCTACAATGAAAGTTGGCTTTGTTAGTTCATTTTAAATAAAATCTTGTTTATCCTGTTATCCTGTCAGATTCTTTTTCAAAAAGCTCAACTATTACACTTGAGGTAAGACTATGCAGGACGATTTAATCTCCGCCATGACCCATGAGGTCAAAGAGGAGGTTATTAATAATTATTTATATGAACGACGGTTGATAGAAGAACAGATCTCCTATGTCAAGGAGCTGGCTGATCAAGCCGCTCAGCTTCAGGAAATGCTCTTCAAACGCTTTGCACGAATGTATAACTTACTTCCAAAGCCTGAATTCATCAATGAGTTTGTGTTTCTGCTTGGATTAAAAGAAATCCCTTTTAAGGAACGGATAGCTGATGATTTTGCATACCGCAAAGATGTACTGTTCATTAAGGTTCGCGGCCTGACAGATCGTTTAAAATTTAAAAAACTCTTTTTGGAATCATATACGAGGCTATGCACCTGGAATAACAAGTACCTTGAAGCTTACAGGAATCTTATGGATGAATGTAAAGCGGTAAATCACAACCTGAAAAAGTTTGAGGACAACCATGACCTTCTTACCATCCTGAACTTTCTGAAAGGCATGGATCTTGAAGAAGTTACAAAAAAACATTTTATGGGCGATAATTTCGCACCCGAGGAAATAGCTTCTGTTGAAAAAACCCTGCGTTTCAAACCTGTCGGCATAAAACAATTCAACCTCATACCCCCTCCAGTTCTTCCCGAACTCACTGATGTTCAGAACCAGATGAAATCTCTGGCAAATTCTGTATATGACCGGTGCAGTAACAAGATGAAAACGATTATAAAATAATAACCGGAGGTGAAAATGAAGGACTGCAAAAAGTACTTTCCACCCAGGGAGTTCCAGAAAAAGGCGGCAATTAAAAGCTTTAGGCAATATAAAGAAATTTACAAACACTCAATTAACGATCCACGGGATTTCTGGGCAGAAAGAGCCATGGAGCTCCACTGGTTCAAAAAATGGGAAAACGTGCTTGAGTATGATTTTACCGAAGCATACGTGAAGTGGTTCGAAGGTGGAAAAATTAATGTATCCTATAATTGCCTTGATCGACATCTCTATTCATGGAGAAAAAACAAGGCTGCCTTGATTTGGATAGGTGAGAATTCGAATGAAAGTAAAATTTATACTTATCAGATGCTTCATACAGAGGTTTCCAGATTTGCAAATGTATTAAGAAAACATGGAATCAAAAAGGGAGACAGAGTTACCATGTATCTGCCAATGATTCCGGAACTTGCAATTGCAATGCTTGCCTGTGCGCGCATAGGAGCTATTCACAGTGTTGTCTTCGGAGGTTTTAGTGCGGAATCTTTGATGAACAGAATCAAAGATTGCGGTGCCTCAATGCTAATCACAGCAGAGTGCGGATTCCGCGGCGGGAAAACCATATCTCTCAAGCAAAATGCCGACAAAGCCCTTAAAAATTGTCCCGAGGTTAAAAAGTGTATTATAGTACGCCGAACCAATACAGAAATAACCTTAAAAAAGAAACGAGATTCATGGTGGCACGATGAAATAACCGCTCCGGATATAAAAAACTCCTGTAAACCGGCTGTTATGGACGCTATTGATCCGCTTTTTATTCTTTATACCAGCGGCTCAACCGGCAAACCAAAGGGAGTACTGCACTCGACAGGAGGATATCTTCTCTATGTCAATCAGACTTTTAAATGGGTATTTGATGCGAGAGATGAAGACACCTTCTGGTGTACAGCAGATATTGGGTGGATTACCGGACACAGCTATATTATTTACGGCCCTCTTTCCGCCGGCGCTACATCAATAATGTTCGAGGGGGTTCCCACCTATCCGGATCCCGGCAGGTACTGGGAAATTGTAGAAAAATTTAAGGTATCTATTTTTTACACCGCCCCAACAGTTATCCGTGTGTTGGCCAAATATGGCGAAAAATGGCCAAGGCATTATGATCTCAGCAGCTTAAGACTGCTTGGAAGTGTTGGCGAAGTCATTAACCCTGAAGCCTGGCACTGGTATCATAAAAACATAGGTCAAGGCAAATGCCCTGTAGTTGATACATGGTGGCAGACTGAGACCGGTGGAGTTCTGATAGCTCCTATACCCGGGGCAATACCCAACAAGCCTGCATCAGCCGGAGTTCCTTTACCCGGTGCAGCCCCGCTAATCATTAAAGAAAACGGCAAGAAAGCCCGCCTTAACGAGAGTGGCTACCTGGTCATGACTAAACCCTGGCCCGGCATGATGCAGGGCGTTTATGGTGAACCAGAGCGATTCAAAAACACATATTTCAGCCAATTCCCTGGCATGTACTTCACCGGCGATGGAGCAAAAAAAGACAAGAACGGCTATTACTGGTTAATGGGACGCGTAGATGATGTCATTAATGTCTCCGGCCATCGTCTGGGTACAGCAGAAATTGAAAGTGCCATTGATGCAAACCACAGCGTGGCGGAGGCAGCTATTGTCGGCTATCCCCATGAGGTAAAAGGAGAAGGGATATATGCCTTTGTTTCTTTAAAAAGCGGGGTGAAGAGATCAGAAGAATTGAAAAAAAAATTGATTGCCCATGTAAGAAAAGATATCGGCCCAATAGCAACGCCTGAGAAAATTCAGTTCACGGATACGCTGCCCAAGACCAGGAGTGGCAAGATCATGCGGCGGATACTGCGTAAAATAGCGGCAGGTGATATAGCCGATTTGGGAGACCTCTCCACTCTTGCAGACCAATCATGTATTGATATCATAATAAAAGAAAGGCTGTAAAGTCTATAGTAAAAAATAGCATGGAAATAAGAATAGGAACTTCGGGCTGGTATTACAAACACTGGAAAGGCCCATTTTATCCGCTTAAAATTCGAGATTCTGAAATGCTGCCATTTTACTTTAAGCACTTTGATACAGTCGAAATTAATAACACCTTTTATAGCCTGCCGGAAAAAAATACTGTTAAAGCCTGGCGCCGGCATACACCGGACGGTTTTCTTTTTTCGGTAAAGGGAAGCCGCTTTATTACTCATATGAAAAAGCTCAGCGATCCAGCCGAGTCTGTCAAATATTTTTTTGACGCTGTAAAACCTTTTGGGCAGAAACTCGGCCCTATTGTTTTCCAATTGCCTCCCAGATGGAAGTGTAATATAAAACGTCTTGAAGTGTTTTTAAACGAACTCCCGAAAGAGCTAAAATATTCCTTTGAGTTCCGGGATAAATCGTGGCTTTGTTCTGAAGTTTACAAGCTTCTTGCAAAACACAATGCCGCTTTGTGTATTTATGATTTCAAAGGCTTTGAATCACCGCTGGAAATCACGGCTGATTTCACTTATATCCGCCTTCACGGTCCATCCAAAAACGCATATCAGGGGTGTTATGATACGAACTCTCTTCATAAATGGGCGGGTCGTATAAAAACATGGAAAGGCCGATTGGCTGCTGTCTATATTTATTTTGATAACGATCAGATGGGATATGCTGCTCATAATGCAATGCGTTTAAAAGAAAAGCTTGAACAATCGAATATTATCTGATGGATAAAAGTATAACCTATAAACGTTCAAATATTCAGTTGATAGGTCTGTTTACAGCTCCTTTTTTTGCCCTGTCCATATATTTTCTTCTTCCTGAAACCTATCAGAACAGCGAGGGACAAATTGTGCAATTTTTTCATGCCGGGAAAGTAACTGCCGCCACCGGAGTCTGGATGACCGAGGCAATTCCTGTCTACGCCACCGCTCTTCTTCCCATAGCATTGCTGCCGGCAACAGGCGCAGCCTCTGTTAAACAAGCGTGCGCTCCTTACGGACATGAGTTGATTTTCTTATTTATGGGCGCTTTCATTCTTGCTCTATCAATGCAGCGATGGGAGCTTCATAAACGCATTGCTTTTTTTGTATTGAGATCAGCTTTGTAAAATGGATGGGCGTAGGACTGCCGCTGGTATTCGTATTTGTGCCAATAGTATGGCTGTTGGGCATATGACTCGTGGAGAATGGCTTACCTTTATTGTTTTTATTATGGCTGCGTCATTATGGATATTCCGTACCCCACGGCAAAGACAGAAGAAATTCTTTGATTAAAAATTCAAACTATATTACTTTTGCAAATAATCAAATTCAACATTATTAATATATATTGATTAAAGGAGTTATTAATGAATACATCCGGAAATTGGAAAAACTTGTATGACCAGCTAAATAACAGCAATGAACCCGTAATAATTCTTACAGATGAAGAAATTCAATTCAATATTGTTGAAAGCGAAGACGATATAAG
>JAFDFV010000063.1 GCA_019309665.1 Deltaproteobacteria bacterium
ACGGATGATGAGATGATGCGGATTCTGGTTAAAAGGCTGAGCGATGATGATATCAGCGGAATACTGGATTATATCCTTGGAATTTTGAAAAAACATCTTAAAGAAAAAGAATATCATCGAAAATTTTTAAAGGATCGGTAACGCAGAGGGATTATTTTGCGGGCTGTAATATTTGCAAATGGAGTTTTGAATAATTTCCAGGATGTTCACGATATCATACTTCCTGATGATTTGATAATTGCCGCTGATGGGGGCATGACTCATTGCCGGGCGCTGGGTATAAAACCTTCTATAGTTATAGGAGATCTGGACTCTTTGGATCCCGATTATTTAAAGTCTTTTCAAACATCGGGAACAGAAATCATAAGCTATCCAATCAACAAAGATCAGACCGACCTTGAGCTGGCTCTACGCAAAGCTCTCGATCTTGGCTCTGATGAAATTCTTGTGTTGGGAGCACTGGGTGCGCGCTGGGATATGACAATAGCCAATTTGTTACTTTCAGCGTCACCAGAGTTTTCCAAAGTTACAATTCGGTTAATTGATGGGCATCAGGAGATTATTTTGTTAAGGGGGAAAGGCGAACTCACCTTTAAGGGGAAAAAAGGAGACATACTTTCGATAGTCCCTCTTGGTCAGGATGCTTACGGCGTTACCCTGCGGGGCCTGGAATATCCTCTAAAAGATGATGTATTAAAATTCGGTGCCACTCGAGGAATCAGCAATGTATTGATTGATGATACCGCAACCGTATATTTAAAAAAGGGATTACTTTTTTGTATTCATATTTCTAAGAACTGAACACAGCGGGTAAGAGCTGTGGGAGGGTGAGACCTTTGAAAAATGCTCAAACAGAAGCCGACAGGCCGGATCAGATTATTGCCGAGGCTCGGCATGACCGGGAGCTTCGGGAGAAAACCTATCGGGAGCGAGCGCTAAAGCTTTTCCCGTGGATCTGTGCGCGATGCGGGCGCGAATTCACAGGCAAGAGAGTTCGAGAGCTCACAGTCCATCACAAAGATCACAACCACGATAACAATCCGCCTGACGGCAGCAACTGGGAGTTGCTGTGCCTATACTGTCACGACAATGAACACTCGCGGGACCAGGTAGCGGAATGGTATGGCGAGGTGACGCCGGGTGGCGAGCAAGAGCCACCTTCTACCCACAGGCCGTTCGCTGGTCTCGATGCTTTGCTGAAGGATAAAAATAGCTGATTAATGTTCCTTTTTTTATTTATCTTTCGTTAATTCTATGTTTGACTATAAAAATAAGTTCTGTATATTAACCGTACTTTGCCCCAAGCCTCAGTTTCCATGATTTTTTTTTAGAACACGTAAAGGGAGCACTTAGAATGAAAAATGAAGACAAGACAAAAAAAGAGCTTATTAATGATTTTGTGAAAGTTAGACAACAATTGAAGCAATCCGCTGATATGCTCGATGTGCTACCCGATATTGTTTACAAATTAGATAGCGATGGCTATTTTATTTATATAAACGCTACCATCAAGTCTATGGGCTATTTGCCTGAAGAATTGATAGGGAAACATTTTAGTGAGATAATTCATCCTGATGATATTCCATCTGTGAGCCGTTCCACTGTTTTAAAAAAATATAAGGGATCAAAAACCGGAGATAAGAACGCACCAAAACTCTTTGATGAGAGAAGGACCGAAAAAAGAGGAACAAAACACCTTATTATTAGATTAATACAAAAGGGCTGGGAACGAGAAGAAGATTCGAAGAATGTGAAAAGTTTAAAAACAGTGTATGTAGAAGTGATGGCGTGCGGCCAATACGACAAAGCGGTCAGCAGAAAGGATAAGGCTTTTCTTGGAACTGTGGGCAACATCCGAGACATAGAAAAGCAGAAATATGTCTATGCGGCGCCTGTCAATGATGGAGAGATAAAAACATCTTTGTCCGGCCCAGATGGCATTGACGCAGATATCCATGACAAAAAGTATGAGGGTACAGTCGGAATCATAAGGGATATCACTGAACGCAGAATATTTGAACAACAGAAAGCAAAGCTTGAAAAACGATTGCAGCAGGCTCGGAAGATGGAAGTACTCGGACAACTTGCAGGCGGAATCGCTCATAGCTTTAACAATATCCTTATGGCAATTCAGGGAAATACCTCTTTGATGCTTTTGAAGACCGTTCCCTCGCATTCACATTATAAAAAGCTAATGAGCATTGAGGAGCAGGTTCGAAGCGCCTCGAAACTCACAGCTCAGCTTCTTGGTTATGCCAGGAAGGGAAGATATGATGTCAAGAGGTTTGACCTTAACCGGGTGGTGGAAGAAACCTCAAAGATTTTGGGTAGAACCAAAATGGGGATTACGATTCATAAAGAGCTTGCTGAGGGGTTATTTGCCATAGAGGCGGACGAGGCCCAGCTTAAACAGATCCTGTTTGATCTGTATTTGAATGCTGCCGAGGCGATGATAGATAGCGGGGATCTCTTTTTGAAGACCACAAACGTGACCCATAAAGACATAAAGAGTAATGAATACGATCCAAAGCCGGGAAACTATGTTTTGCTGACAATTACCGATACGGGTGTCGGCATGGATAAAAGCACTAAGGAGTTCATCTTTGATCCCTTTTTTACAACCAAGCACATGGGCATGGGCACTGGTCTTGGCCTGGCTTCTGCTTACGGTATCATAAGCGGCCATGGCGGATATATTGACGTGGAATCCAAGAGGGGGTATGGAAGCACTTTCAGTATTTATCTCCCTGCATCGGTGGAAAAAGTCCGGAAAGTTCTCAGAACTGCAGATGAAATCACCAGGACAACCGGAACGGTCCTTCTGGTAGACGATGAAGACATTGTTTTGGAGATAGAAAAAGAGATGGTGGAAACATTAGGCTATGAGGTGCTTACAGCCGGAAATGGAAAAGAAGCTGTCGAGGTTTATAAGAAAAAATGGGACAAGATTGACTTAGTCCTTATGGATATGGTTATGCCGAATATGGGTGGCGGTGAGGCCTATGACCGGATGAAGGAAATCAATCCGCGTGTAAAAGTCTTGCTTTCAAGTGGCTACAGTCTTGACGGAGAAGCGAAGAAAATATTGGCACGAGGCTGCGACGGTTTTATACAGAAACCCTGTACTATAGAAGTGTTGTCTAAGAAAATAGGGGAGATTCTGGAGTAATTTACTTTTCAAGCTCTTCCAGTTTTTTTTCGAACTTAGCCCGCTTTTCTTCAAAAAAGCCTGTAAGCTTTTCCAGCTCGTCAAAAATGCGGTCTATTTCAGACTGGCGCTTGTGAATGGACCGGGAAAACTCGACAATTTTTTTACCGTCCTGGTTCTGAGATGCTTTCTGCATAGCCTGGTTAAGCTTTGAAAGCTCATCTTCAAATCTTTCTATATCATTTTCCGCCTTTGCTATGCTTTGCTCGATCGGCTTGAGAACTTTCCCCTTTTCTGTGATTATTTCCGAGCGTCTTTGCCTGAGTTCCTTTTTTGTCAATTTTAAAACAGTTTTTTTTCCTTCGGGCTTCTGCACAGGACCTTCATGTTCCCAGCCGACTTTTTCAAGAAAATCTCCATAACTCCCGGAAAATACTTCAACTCGGTCATTTTGGAAAACAATCAGGCGCTGGGCAAGGGCATGCAGAAACATCTCGTTGTGGGTAACCATGATCACAACACCGTCAAAGCTGTCGATTGCAGCCAGCAGCGCATCGCATGATTCCATATCCAGGTGGTTGGTCGGTTCATCAAGAAGCAGAAGGTTTACCGGTGTTACAAGAAGCTTGCCCAGCATCACCCTGCTTTTTTCACCCCCTGAAAGGACACTGATTTTCTTTAAAGCATCATCGCCTTCAAACATCATGGCGCCGCAAATATTGCGGGCCGACTGCCTGTCAACATCAGAATGTGAACTCAGCATTTCGTCTTCCACGGTTCTTGTGTCAACCAGGCTTCTGATGTTGGTCTGCTCAAAAACTCCTTTTGTGATCCGGGGGTTGTATGTAACCTCACCCTGTTGAGGGGTAATGGCTCCTGCAAGAAGTTTAAGCAGAGTTGTTTTGCCTTTTCCGTTTTTACCCACAATACAGATCCGTTCACCAGATCCGATGGAAATGTTGAAATTCCTTATAAGCGGTTTGTCAGGCTGGTATGAAAAGGACACATCTTTGGCTGTCATCACATGTTTTCCCGAAAACGGGCTGCTTCTAAAGGAAAAATCAAGAGACTTGATTTGCTCAAGTTTTTTCAGCTTTTCTGTTTTCTTAAGGGTTTTAATCCTGGACTGGACCATGTTTGCAAGTCTCGCCTTGGCTCTGAACCTTGATATGAACAGCTCAACTTCTTTCCTGCGTCGCTCGTCGTTTGAGCGGGTCTTTTCGTATATCTCCTCATCCTGGGCGAGCTGGGCATAATACTTTCCTGTATTTCCTGCGATTTTGCGCACCTTACTGCGGTGGATGCCGACCGTATGGGTGATGATTTTGTCCATGAAGCTTCTATTATGCGTGATGAGCATTACTTCATGCGGCCAGTTAAGCAGAAAGCGCTCAACCCAGCGTATGGATGTAATGTCAAGATAATTGGTAGGCTCGTCGAGCAGAAGCAGGTCCGGCTCAGATACAAGCACTTTTGCAAGATTCAGGCGAACCTGGTATCCGCCTGAAAACTCCAGCGGGTCTTTTTCCATGTCGGCTTGAGAGAAACCCAGACCTGTAAGGATTTTCTCAACTTTCCAGCTATGATCACGTTCCGATTCCGGAAGGTCCCTCATCCCTTCTCTGAGCACGGTTTTTTCTGTAAATTCTATATGCTGTCGAACATAACTAATCCTGTAATTCCGGGGTATGACAATAGCCCCATTGTCCATTGATTCTTCACCGGCCATGAGCCTGAATAGAGTTGTCTTCCCGTGTCCATTCCTTCCAACAAGCCCAATCCTTTCACGAGGATTTATCTTAAAACTGACTCCATCAAAGAGTACTCGGTTGCCGAAGCTTTTTGTGATATTTTCTACGCTGATCATTTGGAGTATGCCTTTAATCTTGTAATCTTTATCAAGTCAAGCTATAAATAAATTTTATAATGTTGGCAATAGTTAATAATTAAGGGTGACCATTTATAAGCATCCTATTGTTCTCATCATGAAAGAATGATTTATAAACAGATAAAAATTACGCTGGTCTTTCTTATTTCATGCCTGTGGTTTTGTTTTCCTGTTTTTGCCGCAGCGCAGGGAAAAAGCAGATTATACGACCTGCCGATTATCGAACTTCAAGATGTTGTTGTAGACTGGTTGCGACAAAGCAACTTTCAGATCTTGTTGGGGCCGATTGAAAAAGGAGAGCTTGAGATATGTGCCGAGAAAGAACATGAAGAGTGGCGGATAGTCTTATGGCACCACTCTTCACTGGCATCCTGGATAAATGCCAGGTGCACAGTCAACGGTCAGATTGACAACAGGCGGGCCGAATGCCTTTGGAGGCATATTTCAGGCTATATCAAGGAACCTTCTGCTGAAACAAAAATTAAACCTTCCCATCAGCCTCTCCCTGACGCGGTTTTGCAGCAAATCGATACTGTGGTATGCATTTATGCAGATACCGACGGCAGGGATATTCAGTTTTCAGGCTTTATTATCCATGAAAGTGGCCTGATTATCTGTACAGCCCATGATTTAAAACTGCTTCAGACCATAACCGTTGTTTTGTCTAATCGTAAAGAGCTGCCAGGGCGTGTGGTCAAAATTGATCATCATATGGACCTCACATTAATTGATGTAGGAGCTAGACTGGAAAACGCTGTACAGTTGACAAAAGGTAGAAATATGTTGCAAATGGGAGAAAGGCTTTATGCAGCGGTATGCCCCTCGGTATTGTCAAAAACTATTTATCCCGGAATCATTGACGGTGCACCCCGACGAGTGGGGGACCAGGTATTGTGGCAGGTGAACATGCCGGTTTATCACGGAAGCAGCGGTAGTCCTGTTTTTGATAACAACGGGCGTCTGGTCGGGGTTGTAAAGGGGAGGTACCGTAACACAGAAACGGTCGGGTTCCTCATCCCCTTTGAAACGCTAATGGCATTTATAAAAGATATACAGCCGTTACAATAGAAAAACTCTAAACATATGGAGGATTTAAAATGAGACTTGTTTCAAAATTGGCTATTTCGGTTGTAATGTTGATGGCGGTAATAATGGTTGGGACAGGTTTCTGCCATGCTCAGATAGCCTCCGGCCAAATAGCTCCTATCTTCTCCTTGAAAGACTTTAAGGGCAAAACCTATGATTTATCCCAAATGAAAGATCATCCTATGATCATACTCTATTTTTTTGACGTGGAATCAAGGCCGAGTCAGCAAGGATTATTGAGTCTCAATAAACTGGCTAAGCAATACAAAGATGCTGATTTTATCGTATGGGGTATTACTCGTTCATCTGAGGAAAAAGTGGACAACTTTGTGAACATGACCAACCTGTCTTTTCCAATCCTTATAGACAAAACTCATGTAAGCGAGATTTATCAGGCCCGGTTGATTCTTCCAACCGTATGCATTATTGGCCCTAAGGTTGAGGTGCTCGACTATTTCCAGGGAGGAGGAAAGACCACCGAAGTCATGCTATTGAGACTGGCTGAAAGGGAATTACAGCGAAATCAAATAATGTTAGCAAAAGCCATTATCCAAAATATTGAAAATAAAAATCCCCAAAACCTGAAAGCCAAAACAATCAAAGGGTATGCGGCTTTGCAAGAAGGAAACCTGAGCGAAGCTGAGCAAATCTTCAGTGATCTATCCAAAATAAAGGGGAAAGGAGAAGTATTGGGGAAGGAAGGACTAACTGCTGTTTATGCAAAAAAAGGACAAGCCGAAAAAACCTTTGCATTAGCGAGAGAGGTAGAGCAAAAAGCCCCTGACAGAGCTTACGTCCATGTACTCAAAGGAGATATTTTTTATGGTCAAGGCAAGAAAAAAGAAGCCGAGGCAGAATACCGAAAGGCAGTTCAAAAAAAGTCGGCCGAGCCATACCAGAAAGCTGTAGCGTATAATCAATACGGTCGGTTTCATGCCAGCTTAGGAAAGTACCAAAAAGCTCGAGAGCTTTATGATCAAGCTGTTGATATAGATCCTTATTACATTGAAGCGATGTCAAATAGGGGGATTACGTATGAAAAACAGGGGAAATGGGACAAAGCCTTAGAGGCTTACCGCCAAGCCTTGATTCTTGACAAAAAAGATACCTTTGCTGCTGTGTTGGCCAACAAGGCCCAGCAGATGCTTGCCCTCCAAAAAAACACTGCGCAAAAAAAACGAATAGATAAATTGGTCAAGGAATTGGCAGCCCGATACCGCAGTCAGAAAAAATTTTGGCATAAGACCGAAGACACCTGGACATCACGGCCAATGATTTTGTCATTTGTCGATTTTCAGGAAAGGGGTGGTTTGGCGGAAAGAGATGGTTTTTCTACTGTCATAACCACACGGCTTGCCGACCAGCTCAATGCCTCCGGCAGGTTACAGGTAGTCGAACGGGTCATTATAGAACGGCTTTTGGAAGAATTGAATCTTGGCTCCTCGGATTTGGCAGATCCGGAAACAGCCTTGAAGCTTGGTAAAGTACTGGCAGCGAAAGTCATCGGCACAGGATCTCTTTATTATCTACCCGATAGTACTCTCCTTAGCCTGAGACTTATAGATACCGAAACCTCGGCAATCCCCAAGGTTGTCACCAAACAGTTGAGTTCAGGGGCATCTTTGAAAAAAGAATTGAATCAGCTTAATCGAGAGATCCTCAAGACGATTATACTAAAATACCCGTTGCAAGGATATGTGGTTCAGGCAACTGAAGATCAGGTTATGATTAATCTCGGTTCAAAACAGGGGGTGGTTTTGGGCACCAAATTTGAAGTCTTGGAAGAACAAAAGCCTATCAAATATAAGGGAAAGTTGCTCCGCAGTTCGCCAAAATCCATTGCACAGATTGAGATAGTACGAGTTGAGCCGGATCTGTGTTATGCCCGCATTCTCAAACAGGAACGGCCGCTTAAAAGTGATGA
>JAFDFV010000064.1 GCA_019309665.1 Deltaproteobacteria bacterium
CATTGCACTTGAAATAGAATCAGGATCAGCGTCAATAACGATCAGAATATTATCGTTGCCCGAAAATAGATCATAAAAGCGGCGCAGTCTTTCAGACACGGAAAGAGCCATATGAGCACCTCGCAAATTTCCCCTGCCATGAATCCCTTTTCTCCAGGGTATCTTTTATAAGAGCAAGTGTTTCCATTTTATTAAGTGACCATGAGGGCGCCACCAGCTCTTCATAATGTGGGTCACCGGTAAGACGCTGAATTACCATATTCATAGGCATAAGTTCTAAAAAATCACACACAAGATTTACATATTCCTGCTGTTCGAGACATCTGTAATCGCCGGCATTATAAAGTTTTTCAAGCTTAGTTCCTTTAACAACATAAAGAAGATGCAGTTTGATACCATCTATACCCATGCCCGCTATAGTTTTTGCCGTCTCAAGCATTTGCTTTTTATTTTCATTCGGAAGCCCCAGTATAACATGCACACAAATTTTTATGTCTGTATTTCTGGTGACATCAATAATATCTTTGAAACATTTAAAATCATGGCCCCTGTTTATAAAGGCAAGTGTTTCATCATGAACAGACTGGATACCATATTCTATCCAGATCAGATAATTTTTCTCATAGCTCTGCAAAAGTTCCAGAACAGGCTTGTCCACACAGTCGGGTCTTGTACCGATTGACAGTCCAACAACATCATCTACTGCAAGAGCTTCATCATAGAGGCTTTTTAGCTTGCCAAATGGAGCATATGTGTTAGAAAAAGACTGGAAATAAGCAATAAACTTTTTTGCCTTATACCGTTTAGAAAGCGCTTTTTTACCTTTAATTAACTGATCTTTTATTGAAAGCCCTTTTGCATAAGCGCCGGTTCCCGATCCCTTTGAATTACAGTATATGCATCCGCCTGTTGAAATCGTACCATCTCTGTTCGGGCATGAAAGCCCTGCGTCAATGGTAATTTTCTGGACTCTGCATCCGAATATATTCCTGTAATATGTGTTTAAATCAAAATATCTATTATTCATATCACCTAAAAACAGGGCCACGTCATTTAAGCTGATAACTTCTTGAATTCACAAGAATTGCTTACTTATTTAATTTTCAATAAATTCGAAGCACGAAGCTCGAAATCAGAAACAAATACGAATGACCAAAATTCAAAATTTCAAACATGGTGGAGTGCCATAGATATTGCATAAGTACCTGACATGTTTTGGTCATTTGATATTCGAAATTAGATATTGTTTTGAGTTTCGATATTCGTATTTCGGATTTTGAGGTCCCCACAAACTCTAAATATTAGCACTTTAGCACTGACTTTGACGTTTCCCTGATCACCTAAATCCACCACTTGCTTTGATACTAAAACATATATATATTATCAACAGTAATTACTCAGGTGGATAGACTGAAGACTGAAGGTGGAAGTAAGCATTATGAACCAATCAACTTTTTAACCCCTGAACCGTGAACCATTTAACCTGACTCACATGAATATATATCAAAAAAAATATGATATCATTGTTATAGGCGCGGGTCATGCAGGATGCGAAGCTGCGCTCTCATCAGCTCGAATGGGTTGCAGCGTTCTTCTTGTTGCCATAGATCTGGATAAGATCGCGGCAATGCCATGCAGTCCATCAATAGGCGGTATAGCCAAAGGACAGTTAGTAAAAGAAATTGATGCCCTTGGCGGTGAGATGGCAAAAATTACAGATAAAACAGCGATACAATACAGAACGCTGAATACAAAAAAAGGTCCCGCAGTCCATTCTTCCAGAACTCAAAACGACAAAATTCGTTACCATATGGCCATGAAGGCTGTAATAGAAAAACAGCCGAATCTGGACCTCAAGCAGGCTATGATCGAACGTCTTGTTATAGAAAACAACAGCATCGCAGGGGTAGAGGATAATACAGGATTCGGTTATCCGGCCAGAGCAGTAGTCCTTGCTGCAGGAACATTTTTAAGCGGTCTTGTCCACATAGGATTTAATTCATTTAAATCTGGAAGAGCCGGTGAGTTTGCTTCTTATGGGTTACCTGAACATCTTAAACAACTGGGTTTTCAGCTCGGCAGGCTAAAGACCGGCACACCTCCAAGGCTAAAAAAATCAAGTATCGATTTTTCAAAGTTCAACAAACAAGACGTTGACCACGCTCCTATGCCGATATCTTTTTTTACCAAAAAGATTACCATGCCTCAAATTCCAAGCTATCTGGGCTATACCAATAAGAAAAGCCACATGATAATAAAAGACAACCTTAAATTTTCTCCCCTGTATAGCGGAATTATAAAAGGCACTCCCGCCAGATACTGCCCCTCATTTGAAGATAAAATCGTAAGGTTTCCCGATAAAGAAAGGCATCAGGTTATTCTGGAACCGGAAGGACTCGATACAGACGAAATTTATGCCAGCGGTCTTGGAAACAGTCTTCCAATGGAAATTCAGATTCAGTTTGTCAGATCGGTTGAAGGGCTGGAAGAAGCTGAAATCATGAGACCTGCATATGCCATTGAATATGACTATATAAATCCTGTTCAGATTAAACCTACCCTTGAAACAAAATTGATTTCAGGGCTGTTTACTGCCGGCCAGATAAACGGGACTTCAGGTTATGAAGAAGCTGCCGCCCAGGGACTATGGGCAGGAATTAATGCTGCATGCAAAGTTCAGGCAAGACCTGCTTTTATCTTAGACAGGTCACAGGCATACATGGCCGTCATGATAGATGACCTTATAACGAGAGGTACACTGGAACCATACCGGATGTTTACATCAAGAGCGGAATACAGGCTTATGCTGCGTGAAGACAATGCAGATCTGAGGCTGATGGAAATAGGACATTCACTCGGTCTTATTGACAATGATGCCTTAAAAGATGTTAAAGAAAGACAAAAAATGATATTCAAAGAAATAAATAGAATAAAGGGAACGATAATTAAACCGTCGGAAGAAACAAACAACTATTTACTTAGTCGCGGGACAAAACCCATAATCAATGGAATATATCTTGATCAAATTCTTAAAAGAACTGAAATTGATTATCAAACCATAGAAACACTGGCTAAAAGCCCTGACGATATAAACAAAAAGGTTGCACAACAGGTAGAAATAGAAATAAAATATGAGGGTTATATAAAAAAGCAGCTTCGAGAGATAGAAAAGTTTAAAAACCTGGAGAGGATGAAAATTCCGAAAGATTTAGACTTTACAAAGGTTCATGGTCTTTCAAATGAGCTTAAGAAAAAGCTTTCTTCCATAAGGCCAAATTCACTGGGGCAGGCATCCCGTATAGAAGGCATCACCCCTTCCGCACTTTCAGTGCTTATGATTGCCATCAAAGCCTTTATAAGTGCCTAAAAAAAGAAGTGCCTAAAGTGAGCTAAAGTATATTAAAGTGCCTAAAGTTAAGGTATTCTGCCATTTTATATAAAGATTTTCTGCATCATTAATGCATAGGGAAGTGTAACAATTTCCATTGAGTAGGTCGGACGGTTCTGCCGAAGGCAGGTTCATCTCAATTAGCACGCCGAAGGCGTACCACAACTTTAGGGCACTTTAATATATTTTAGGCACTTTAGGCACTGTCTTTTATGGAAATTTCTATACTATTAACTTAGTGTTTAATGAGGAAATATTAAAATGTCCGAAACGGATTATTATAAAATACTTGGTGTAAACAAAAATGCTACCAACGTTGAAATTAAGAAGGCATATCGGAAGCTTGCCATGAAGTACCATCCCGACCATGCCAGGGGTGATAAAGATGCTGAAGCTAAATTTAAAAAAATAAGTGAAGCTTACGCTGTTTTAAGCGATAAGGAAAAACGCAAAAATTATGACTCATTCGGCTCAACTGGTTTCCGTCAAAGATATTCGCAGGAAGACATCTTCAGGGGATTTGACTTTACCGATATTTTGAAAGAATTCGGGTTTGGAAATAAAAAATTTTCCACCAGCCAAGGTAGAGATGGTATAAGATTTTCATTCGGCGGTGAAACCCCTTTTGGCAATCAACCAAGGCAGCGTCAAACAAGGATCAAGGGATCAGATTTTGTATATGAATTACCTTTGACTCTCCAGGAAGTAGCAACCGGAACAAGCAAAACCGTACAATTTATACGTGCGGGACATGCTGAAAAAATAACAGTCAAAATACCAAAAGGCATGGTAACGGGCAAAAAACTGCGCCTTGCCGGAAAGGGTGAGCCAGGTTCATATGGTGGACCTCCGGGAGATCTTTATATTCTTTCCAAGGTTTATGATGATCCGGCATTCACAGTTAAAGGATACGATCTTTATGCAAAAATAGAGATAAAGATGAGCGAGGCTTTCCTTGGAACAAGCATATCTGTTCCAACTATTGCTCACAAGGAATTAAGCGTTAAAATACCCCCGGGCACAAAACACAAGACCATGATGCGTCTTTCAGGCCACGGGCTCCCTTATATGAAGGACAAAGGAAAAGGCGATCTTTATGTGCTTGTTAATGTAACTATGCCGAAAAACGTTACAAAAAAACAAAAAAAGCTGATTGAAGAATTGGCTGATACTGGACTGTAAAAAAGCAAATTTAGGAACGGGGACGAAATAACTTCCCCAAGTAGGCGCATAGATTTGGGTCAAATTTGTTCGATCTCAAATCACAAAAGTTGATGGAATAGCTGGCTATTTTGATATTTTTGTGATTTGAGATCGGGCAAAGGTGGCCTGAAGCTGTGATGCATAGTTGGAGAAGTTGTTTCGTCTCCGTTCCTTATTGACAAGACAGCTCTTTCAATGTATTCAAATAGTCAAATACCACCCATAGGGGAGGTAGCTTGTTTACATTAGTCATTAAAGGTACCTTGGCGCACTGCTAAGTGTCTAAAATGCCTAAAGTGAGCTAAAGTGCCTAAAGTTAAGGTGTCGCTTCGCTCCATTAATTCATAAATTTTAGATTCCTTTAGGTACTTCATACTTTATTAGCGTAGTTTATTTTTTGCCAGGGTTAAAATTAGCTGCGCCGAAGGCGTACCATAACTTTAGGCACTTTAATATACTTTAGTTCACTTTAGGCACTCTTAAATAATTACTGTAACGGTAAAACCTTTTTATGGTGACACTACCAGAGGTAATGGTTTAAACTGATTAATTAAAGAATATTATGGCTGACTTAATTCCCGTACTAAATGAAGATGAAATTAAAAAGATGGTTGCTGATGTTGCGCAAAAAATATCAGATGACTATAAAAACAGCGAACTTGTTCTTATTGGGGTTTTAAAAGGTGCATTTGTATTTATGGCCGATCTAATACGAAAAATCACTATTCCGGTTAAAATTGATTTTGTCGGTATTTCCAGCTATGGTTCAAATACTGTTTCATCTGGAAAAATAAATTTAACAAGGGATATTGAAATCAATATTAAAAATAAAGATGTTCTAATTGTTGAGGATATAGTTGATACTGGTTTAACTTTAAAATATCTCATTGATTATCTAAAATCTTTTGATCCAAAGAGTGTCAAGATTTGCGCCCTGCTTGATAAACATGAACGCCGTGAGACGGAGATTGAGGTTGCTTACCCGTGCCACAGGATAGAAGAAGGCTTCATTGTAGGTTATGGGATTGATTATGCCGAAGATTACAGGAATCTTCCTGCAATCTACCACTTAAACCAGTGAGAACATATTATGATTATTACATGTAATGAATGTGATACACGTTTCAACATAGATGAAAGCCTTCTGAAACAGACAGGTTCAAAAGTTAGATGTTCAACATGTAAAAATGTTTTTTTAGCATACCCTTCTTCACTCTCTGAGGAATTAGACAAGTCAAGTGAAGTCGAGACAGAACTTGAAGCCCTAATTACTGATGAGGAAATAGAATCGGGCATACAGTATAAAGCTGAAGAAGAATCAGAAGGTATTGAGCTTGCGATGGATGAGGCTTTTGAAGAAAATACCAAAGTCGAAGAGAAGCCTGAAGAATCCGAACTTGACCTGGAACTTGATCTGGAGCCCGAAATTGATGAAACACCGACTGTAACCGAATCTGAATTAGAGCTTGAATTAGATGATAAAAACAGCTCTGAAATAAGTGCGGGAGAAGAATTAGAAGGTATTGAGCTTGCGATGGATGAGGCTTTTGAAGAAAATACCAAAGTCGAAGAAAAGCCTGAAGAATCCGGCCTTGAACTTGAGCTTGATCTGGAGCCCGAGATTGATGAAACACAGGCTGAAACCGAAGTTGAATTAGAGCTTGAATTAGGTGATAAAACAGACAGCGAAATAAGTGCAAAAGAGGAGCCTGAAGAGATTGAGCCTGAAAAGATTGAGATAGCCAAAGAGACTGAAACAAAAATCGAAGAAAGTGAACAGGAAGATATAGATCAAGATAAAACACCTGGGGAAAAAGAAGAACCTTCAAAAACATTTAATATGGGGGTTATGCCCGATGAACAAGAGGCTGAAAAAACGATAGAACCCATTGATAAGGCAGAAAAAGAAGCATTAACTGAAAAAAGTGAGCCGCCAAAGGTTGCTGCAAATAAAAGGATAAGCATGCCTGTCCTTTTATTGTTGCTTGCAACACTTTTAATTAGTGGCGCCTACGGTACATATAAGCTGCTCGACAGCGTCGGAATAAATATCCCCTTTGTCAGTGACTTGTTAAAGCCTGAAGTTCAGGATGCCGGAAATCTTAAAATTCACACTTTTGATATAAACAATAAATTTGTAGAAAACTCAAAGATCGGAAAACTTTTTGTAATTACGGGCAAAGCAAAAAATGGATATTCCGATGCCCGCAGTTATATAAGCATAACCGGCATACTCTATACAAAGGGAAAGATACTTTCAAAAACAAAAACAGTTTACTGCGGCACGATACTGTCTGAACTTGAGCTTCAGAATATGGATCTTGACGCTATAAACAACAGGCTTTCGAACCGCTTCGGCGATAATAAATCTAATATTAAGGTTAAAGCGGAAGCAATCATATCATTTATGGTAGTATTTGCCGATCTTCCGGAAAATCTGGATGAATTTACGATTGAAGTAGCCGGATCTTTTCCATCATAGGAGTTAAGCAAGAACATATAGACTTTCAGATAATTAATTTCACAAGGCCAGAAGGAGGAAGGCGTATTAGTTATACGTCGACGACTGATAACACAGTGAAATTAATTAATCGGCCTAAACCGCTACCTCTGGTAGTGGTACCATAAGAAGGTTCTACCGTTATAGGAATTAGTTAGACTTAAGTGCCTAAAATGCCTAAAGTATATTAAAGTGCCTAAAGTTGTGGTATGCCTTCGGCATGCTGATTGATAACTCAAGGCTACTGGGCTTTGCAAACTCCTTTTCGCTGTTAGGGTGGCGGCATAAACGAACCTATAAAAGATGAATGAATTTTTTAACCCTGGCCAAGATTATGCAGACTAATTTTAATCACTTATAGATTTAAAATTGGCAGCGCCCTAAGCGCATTCCTTAACTTTAGGCATTTTAGGCACTTTAGCTCACTTTAGGCACTAAAAACAGGGTACCTTCCAGGACAATTAAAACAAGCCACCACCTCTGGTGGTGGTAATTTGATTATGATGTCTGCCGCCAGATAGAACTTGAAAGTTACGGCTACCGCTTTTTGCGGCTGAATAAGTTTAACCTTCGTCCAGAGCAGGATGGCGAAACAAAGACGGATGTTTTGGATAGATTTTTAAGAAAGACGTTCGATGCTGATGAATGAGGTTATTGATGACGGCATGATTAAAATGACCGGTTTGACGGAAAGCGTTGCCGTTATTGCCATTGACAAACATGGAAATGAGAGCAAACCGCTTATAGTATAGGTGGAAGGTAAAACTCATGGCTAAACGAAAAGTAAATGTTAAAGGAACTGAAATAGTCGTATTCTCAAAAGAAAAAGAGGATTATATTTCTCTAACAGACATAGCAAAGTACAAAGATTCGGAAAGGACAAATTACATTATCCAAAACTGGATGAGAAGCCGAAGCACAATTGAATTTATCGGCTTATGGGAGCTGTTGCACTCAAACAGTTTCACACTTACACCCAAAAGATGGATAAGCTCAACAAATGCCATCGGTATCATTTCCAAATCTGGTAGATATGGCGGAACTTATGCTCATCAGGATATTGCCTTTGAATTTGCCTCGTGGATAAGCGCAGAGTTCAAACTATATCTTCTTAAAGAGTTTCAACGGCTGAAACAGGCGGAAATTGATCAGAAAAAGCTGGAATGGAATGTTTCCCGCACCCTTGCCAAGGTTAATTACCGTATACATACCGATGCCATAAAAGAAAACCTGATTCCTGAAAACATATCTGCAAGTAAACGAAAATTTGTTTATGCAGACGAAGCAGACTTGTTAAACATTGCATTATTTGGGAAAACTGCAAAAGAATGGCGAAAAGACAGAAAGCGATCAAAAGATTAAACTTGTCTGATCACACTCTGGATATAAATATCCGGAGGTGTAATTACAACGAGTTCAGTGTCTTTCAGATAGTTCCAATGGAAGAGAAGCTTTTTAATTATAAGCTTTTTATTGATACCTGGAATTTCATCCAGGCGATCTAATAAATTCTGATGTCCCGCTGTAAGGTTGTCTAATCTTTCGGTTATTTCAGTGATTTTTTTTCAAAGCTTTCAATGATCTCCATCATACCGATCAATTGAAATCGATGGTGATCTTCAAAAAATCCATGAATACTACAGTGCAGTTCCTTGGATTTTGCTTTCAGCCCTCTTTTAGCATTCCTTTTGATATTTGATAGACTCAATTCAGATTCATCACATAATAAAGAAATCAGATTGCGTCCTGTAACACCAAATAAGTCAGACATGGCAGTTTCAAATAGTTTGTGAACACGCCTTTTATAATCAGCTAAGGATTCTGTATAAGTTCTTCTAAGTCGTGCCAGTTCTCTCCATTGACGTATCTCTTTCGGAGGAATGAAACTACCTCTTAATAACCCATGCCTCAGAAGTTCTGCAAGCCATTTGCTATCACTTATATCTGTTTTTCGGCCCGGAACATTCTTGATATGCCTGGCATTTACAAGGATTACTTCCATGAACCCCTCAAGAACATTATGAACAGGGC
>JAFDFV010000373.1 GCA_019309665.1 Deltaproteobacteria bacterium
GGAGAGATGAACATAGCGCCGTCTTTAACCCTTGAAGCCTCGGTTCAGTCACAGGATGAATTAAAAATTAAAACCATAAAGCAATATCAGGACATCATAATTAACCTTGCAAGGCTTAAATCATTTTCAGCAAGTGAATCCGGGATAAAACCAAAATCATCTGCAACCGCTATTGTAAATGGAGCTTCGATTTTTGTATCACTTGAAGGCATAATTGATTTTGAAAAAGAGGCCGGCCGCCTTGAAAAGGAAATAAAAAAACTAACAAAAGAACTTTCTGCTGTTTCAAATAAACTGAGCAATGAAAACTTTCTTAACAAAGCGCCTGCGGATGTGGTAGAGAAGGTTAAAGAAAAGAACATGGCTCTTCTGGAAAAGCAGCAGAAACTTCAGGCAAACCTTGAAAAAATAAAAGAATTTGAACTTTAAAATGCACTCAATAAATCATCTAATAAAAATCGCCCTTGAAGAAGATATCGGCCCAGGAGATATTACGACTGAAAACCTTATTGATAAAAATCTTAAAGGAATCGGCGAAATTGTTGCAAAGGAACCCCTTGTAATCGCAGGCCTTGATGTTGCCCGCCAGGTTTTTGAACAACTTGACGCTGATATTTCTTTCAGGCCGAATTTCAAGGATGGCGATTTTATCGAAAAAGGCAAAATCGTGCTGGAAGTTGAAGGCAAGCTTCGTATCTTGCTGATGGGTGAACGTACCGCCCTGAATTTCCTGCAGCACCTTTCAGGCATTGCAACTCACGTTCGCTCATATATGGACAGTATTGCAAATAAAAATATCCGCCTCGTTGACACAAGAAAAACAACTCCGGGCTTGAGGGTTTTGGAAAAATATGCAGTCCGAGTCGGCGGAGCTCATAATCACCGCATGGGTCTATATGACGGTGTCCTGATCAAAGATAACCACATTGCTGTTTGCGGCGGCATCAAAAAAGCCATAGAAAGCATCAAAGACAAATTATCCCATCTTGTGAAAATAGAGGTGGAAGTTTCTGATCTGGACAGCATAAAGCAAGCATTAGAAGCCGGTGCCGACGTTATCATGCTGGACAATATGGACATAGACCAGATCAAAAAAGCAATTGAATTCATCAATGGAAAATCTGTGGTTGAAATCTCAGGTGGCGTAACAATAGACAGCCTGAATCAGCTTGCCGATACAGGGGTGGACATCATTTCAGCGGGTGCCCTCACCCACTCTGCGAGAAGCGTTGATATCAGCATGCGAATCAGATCAATCTGACATCTCATATGCGTTTGTTGAATTATCCATTTATCTTTTTACCTAAATTGAGCGATTTTTTACTTAATCTGCGCCAATCTCTTGCGCATTAAGGCTTCGCAAAAATCCTCGACATATCCACGGGTATGCCTGCGGTTTTTCCAAATCCTTATGCATCAAGATCTCAGCACATATCTTCGCAAAAAATTGCTCAACTTAGGTTTTAAAAAAGTATAACAAATGTTAACAGTTCACGGTTCACAGTTTTTTCAATGAACTATGCAGCGACTGAAGCATTTTAACCGTGAACTGCAAACTGTTAACCGTGAACTGCTACAACAAATGATACCCATCCGCGACACAATTCCCACCAAAACCTATCCCATAGTCAACAATGCCCTCATCGCCATCAACGTGGCAGCCTTTCTGGTAGAACTGTCTCAGGGGCCGGGGCTGGAACGTTTTATATACATATACGGACTTGTGCCGGCCCGTTACACCATTCCCCAAATTGCATCTTATTTTACGACAGGTCAGCAGTTTGTTTCACTCATTACCTTCATGTTTCTTCACGGTGGATTCTGGCATCTTCTTGGCAACATGTGGTCTCTTTACATTTTCGGCGACAATATTGAAGAACGCCTGGGCCCCCTGCGCTATCTAACTTTTTATATGATATGCGGTCTTGCGTCAGGCCTTTCCCACCTTGTTTTTAACTATAATTCTACAATGCCCACAATTGGGGCAAGCGGTGCAATTGCAGGAGTAATGGGAGCCTACTTTATTCTCTTTCCAAAAGCAAAGATACTGACCCTTATACCGATATTTTTTATACCCTATTTTATTGAGATACCCGCATTTTTCTTTCTCGGCATCTGGTTTGTCTTTCAGTTCCTCAGCGCCGCGGGAAGCCACGGCCAAATGGCAGGCATTGCATGGTGGGCTCACATAGGCGGATTTATCTTCGGCATAATCTTTTTAAAACTGTTTCTTACCCTGCCCGGAGGCGGTATCAGCGAGGGTTTGCGGAAGATAACCGAAAAAAAGAAATCCTACCGCCTGCAGGTTATCCGGCCTGTCGGAATGGCAAATGATCCAAACCTTTACGGCACAATTACTATTACACACCTTGAAGCCATCACAGGAACCCAGAAGCTTGTAAACATCCCCTGGGGTTTTCAGAAAAGGCTTTTTAAAGTAATCGTTCCTCCCGGCATAAAAGAAGGAAGCCTGCTGAAGCTGAGAGGGATGGGAAAAGATGCGCCCCACGGACAGCGAGGTGATCTTTTATTAAAAGTCTCCATAGAGTAGATAAAATAGTAGTTATACATAACTCCATGAGTTGTTCATGGGAAATCGGAATGAATACTCCTTTCCACCTGTCGCTAAATAAAAAAGACAGCGCCATTTCTGCCCCTGCCTTTTGATTATTGTGTTTAATTTTAAATTACTTTTTGAATTTCTTTCTTCCAAAGCCCGCGAGGCCAACCAAGCCGGAACCAAAAAGCAAAATGGTTGCTGGTTC
>JAFDFV010000374.1 GCA_019309665.1 Deltaproteobacteria bacterium
ACTTTAGCTCACTTTAGGCACTTTATTGTTAGGCGCTTTGACACTTTCTTTTAAACACATTAGGCATAAAATGAAAATTCCTATTCTATCGAATTATATAACTCCACTCAACCCGATACCAACTTCCTTAAAAAAAACCGGAAAGATAGATGGAAAGATAAAATGCATACTTTTTGATATTTATGGCACATTGTTCATAAGCGGTTCAGGCGATATAAGCATTGCTGAAAAAAAATCACATAATATACATCGCCTGGAACAATTGCTGTTAAAATATGATATTAAAAAAAAACCACATATTATTCTGGATAATTTGTTCAGCGCCATTAAAAAAAAACATGATGAAATGCGTGGAAAAGGCATTGATTTTCCGGAAGTTGAAATCGACCGCATATGGACGAGTATTTTAGAAAATAATGATTTGGTTTTTATCAGAAAATTTGCTGTTGAATTTGAAATGCTTGTCAATCCTGTATATCCAATGCCTCATATAAGAGAGCTGCTTTTTGCATGCAAAGATTCAAAGCTTCTGACAGGAATTATATCAAACGCACAGTTCTATACTCCTTATCTTTTTAAGTGGTTACTGGGATCAGATATGCCGGATCTTGGTTTTCATAATGATTTAATTATTTTTTCATATAAATTCGGATATGCAAAGCCGTCAACATTTTTGTTTCAGCTTGCAGCAAAAAAGCTTAACAACATGAATATCCAGGAAAATTCAGTATTATATATTGGAAATGATATGTTAAAGGATATTTATCCGGCAAAAAAAACAGGATTTAAAACAGCGCTTTTTGCAGGAGACTCAAGATCATTGAAGATGAGAAAAGATGATCCAAAATGTAAAAACCTTTCTGCCGACATTATATTAACAGACCTATCTCAGCTTTTTGATTTCATGAATTGTAAAAGCTAACCACGGAAACGGAGTTTCACTGAAAAATGTTGAGAAGAGTATTTTTGTAATTCAGTGTAATTCCGTGAAAATCCGTGGTGAAATATTTAGAAAAACATATGGGAAACAAAATAGAATCCAGTAAAAATGTCAATATTACTTACCGACCTGGTGAAAACCCTGAAAAAGATGCCTGGCATACAGCTTTCTTTATTGAAAACCATATGGATTATTTTGCCTATCCGGACCATGTGGCATCTCCGGAGCAGGTGACCTTCATGATATATACAGAAAATGATGAAAGATATTATCCCTGTTCAGACAGAATGTTTGAAGCAATTATGAGCAAAAATGATTCCTCTTTTCTGCAGGAAAAATATAAAAAAGTTCTTCAAAGAATTATGGAGCTTATTGATAGCCAAATAGAAGATGAAAGAGATAAAAGTTTTCTTGAAGCGCTTATTAAAATAAAGTTTTTACACGAAACGCAAGATGAAATGATGATTCCCTCTCGTGTAGAAAAACGCCTGCTTAAGATCTATCTTGATCGAACCCTTATTGATGACCCATTTCTCTGTGAAAAAGCTATTCGTAATAAAAGAGTTAGTAAGGCTCTTTGCTCAGAGGCTTTTAAAAAAGCTATAAATCAAGTGGATAATACTGTTATTTTAAATTCTCCGTCAACTCTTGCGGGAATTAAAGAATTTATTGAGCATGTTGAAATCAAAAGATTATTATCTCTGTCCGTTGAAAAATCTCTTTGGGAATCAGATGAATCAAAAGCTTATAAAGAAGTTGATTTTCATGAACTGTTCAATCGTCAAATGATCGGAAATGGTGTTAAACCTCTGCTGAATTTCCTTGGCATTGAGGGTAAGGATGACCAAACAAAAAAAATTTTGTGGCTCGCTGATGAATCAGGGGAAATTATAGTGGACCTTGCAATAATTAAATATCTCACAAAGCTGGGGCATAAGGTCATTATTGCTTTTAAAGATGGGCCTCTTTATACCAAAGTTGACTTCCTCGATGCCCAGGAAGATGAGATATTAAGCAAACAGCTCGAAGGGGCATTTTTTATTGAAGAAAAGAATATAGGGAAAAACGAACTTGTCGGAATTTTAAGAAGCGATAAAAATATAATAGTTATATCAGACGGAACACGTGAAAATTCTAATCTTCTTCTTACTTCAAAAGTTTTCTCAAGAATTTTCAGAGAGGTAGATGGAATAATTTCAAGAGGCCATGATCAGAAACGGAGAATTTTTGAAAATCATTTTCAATTTACCAGGGATATATTCAATATCTCAAGAGGTCCGGATGGTTCGATTCTAATTTCCTATAAACCAAAGCATCCATCTGTAATTAAGTTTTCACATAGCGATCTTGAGAAAAAAGCAAAGATAATTATCGACCAGATGGAAGAGGCAAAAAAAAATGGGGGGACAGTCATTTTTTACAGCGGCATTATAGGTTCCATCCCCGGGAAAATACAGATAGCAAAAAAAATCATGTCTGTTTTTATTGATTTTCTCAAAGATCAGTTTGCAATGACATTTATAATCAATCCTTCTGAATACTTTGAAATTGGAATGGATGCGGATGATTTGATGTATATGTGGGAAATTGTACAAAGGAGCGGCTATATAGACATATGGCGCTTTCAAAGCTACGATGATATAGTTAACGCATTTCAGGCTATGGATAAAAAAGTTCCGCCTGAGTGGGTAGGCAAGGATGCAACTTATAGTACAGGATGTACAAAAGAGATGAAAATTGCTCTTGATGTTCAGAAAAAACATCCTGAAATGCAGATCATAGGTCCTTCTGTTGAAAAATTTATGAGACGAAATGAATAC
>JAFDFV010000375.1 GCA_019309665.1 Deltaproteobacteria bacterium
AGGCTTTCTTTGATGAGATTAATATCTGATGGCAGAATACATCCAGCTAGAATTGAAGATGTTGTAAAAAAGGTTGGCCAGGAAGTTGATTTGGTAATAAAGGAAGCAGGAGAACAGGCAGCTTTTGATTTGGGTGTACATGGTATAAATAACGAGCTAATAAAGTATTTGGGAAAATTGAAATTCCGTACAAGTTATGCGCAGAATGTTCTACAGCATTCAGTAGAAGTGGGTTTTTTGAGCGGCATTATGGCTTCTGAATTGGGACTTAATTTGAAATTAGCAAGACGTATGGGATTATTACATGATATTGGAAAAGCTATAGATCACGAGGTCGAGGGACCACACGCAATAATTGGTTCCAAACTCGCCAAAAAATTTGGCGAAAATTCTAAGGTTGTACATGCTATTGCAGCTCACCATGAAGATTTGCCACCTATTTCTGTATATGATCTATTAGTACAGGCGGCAGATGGCCTTTCAGGTGCAAGGCCGGGTGCACGTAAGGAGTTGCTGGAAAATTATATTAAAAGGCTGGAAGATCTTGAGAAAATAGCGAATTCATTTAAAGGTGTCGATAACACCTATGCAATTCAAGCGGGAAGGGAACTCAGAGTTATCGTTGAAAGTAACATTATTTCAGATGAGGACGCTGTTCTTCTTAGCAGAGATATTGTAAAAAAGATTGAAGAATCGTTAACTTTTCCAGGCCAGATCAAAGTTACAGTCATACGTGAAACCAGATCGGTAGAATATGCAAACAAATAGAGTTTGAAGTGAGTTCTAAAGCGCCTAAAGTAGAAAAGACAGTGCCTAAAGTATATTAAGCGCCTAAAGTTAAGGAATTCTGTCATTTTATATAGATTCCTTCAGTAGCCAATGCGCAAAGCAGGAGGTAACTCCCGCAACTCTGGATTATCTATTAGCCACGCCAAAGGCGTACCACAACTTTAGGCATTTTAGGGCACTTTAACATACTTTAGGCACTTTTTTTTCCGGTTTATCCGGGTTAGGTTATTCATTATGAATAATATAATCGATATCCTTTATGAAAGAGGATTTATTGAAAATACAACCCATGATAAAGAGCTGAGCCGATACTTAGAGGATGAGAACATAACCTGTTATATCGGTTTTGATCCAACTGCTTCCAGCTTGCATGTTGGAAGCCTTGTTCCCTTAATGTCGCTTGCTTACATGCAGAAACACGGGTATCGTCCGATTGCTCTTATTGGTGGTGGAACTGGGCTTGTCGGAGATCCAAGCGGAAAGACAGAAACAAGACAGCTTCTTAATTCGAAGATCATTGAAGAAAATATATGTGGAATTAAAGAACAAATTTCAAGATTTATAGACTTTAGTGAAGGGAAGGCTATTTTATTGAACAATGCCGATTGGCTTTCGCAACTAGGATATATCCCATTTTTAAGAGATATTGGACGACATTTTTCAGTAAATCGTATGATAAAGGCTGAAAGTTATAAAATGCGTCTTGAAGCTGAAGAAGGTCTTAATTTTATTGAATTTAACTATATGCTTTTACAGGCATATGATTTTTTAAAACTTTTTGATAAATATGGATGCAGGCTACAGCTTGGTGGAAGCGATCAATGGGGTAATATTGTTGCCGGCATCGACCTTGTTCGACGAATGCGGCATGAAACTGCATTTGGTATAATTTCACCATTGATTACAACCAGTAACGGCGAAAAGATGGGGAAAACAGCTAAGGGAGCTGTTTGGCTTGATCCAAAAAGAACCATGCCTTATGACTATTATCAATACTGGATAAACACGGATGATCGAGATGTCGCTAGATTTTTAGCTCTCTTTACATTTTTGCCTATGGTTGAAATCAAGAAAATTGAAAAACTAAGCGGAGCTGATTTGAATAGTGCAAAGACAGTCTTAGCCTTTGAAGCGACACTGATCGCTCATGGCGACAAAGAAGCGCTTAAAGCCTATCACTCAGCTCAAACCGATTTTGGTCCCAGGCCTGTGCCAAAGGAAATTTTGCCTTCAAGCTCGATACCACGTATGGTAATAGTTGATTTAAAAACTGAAATTATAGCAGATTCGACACCATGCACATTTATTGACGAAGACCAGCTCAAAGTAGGAATCCCTGCATTTAAGTTATTTCATACGGTTGGATTGGCAGATACAAGCAGCGCGGCTAGGAGGCTAATAGCTCAGGGTGGTGCTTATTTAAATGGTGAGCGTCTTGAATTATTTGATTATTTGATAACCGATAGCGATATTAATAATATGGAAATATTATTAAAGGCAGGAAAAAAGCGTTTCCATAAATTAAAAGTAAAAAATAATAATTGATAACTGCAGGAATATATTGTATAAAACCTGTATCTTTATTAAAAAAAATTAAAAATTAATATAAAGTATAAAATAACCCTTGACTTATTTGGTTATTATGTGTAGTGTAATTTTTTTCGAGTCAATGCTGGATTCATAAAAATTAAATATATTATTTTATAATAAAAGTATTGACAAAGAAAAGATTAAAGGTATATAAAACATTTTTTCATTTGTTAATTTTAGTGTCTTGATTTTGAAAGACAACTTGATCTTTGAAAACTAAATAGTGACAATTAATGAGTTGGGTCCACGTAATATAATTTATAGTTTAATTGGAGAGTTTGATCCTGGCTCAGAATGAACGCTGGCGGCGTGCTTAACACATGCAAGTCGCACGAGAACTCTTCTGCTTGCAGAAGATAGTAAAGTGGCGCACGGGTTGGGTAATCTACCTCAGAATTGGGGATAACATTGTGAAAGCGATGCTAATACCGAATAATATCTCGAGAACTTAGGCTTTTGGGATCAAAGGTGGCCTCTACATGTAAGCTACTGTTTTGAGATGAGCCCGCGTACCATTAGCTTGTTGGTAGGGTAATGGCCTACCAAGGCAACGATGGTTAGCTGGTCTGAGAGGATGATCAGCCACACTGGAACTGACACACGGTCCAGA
>JAFDFV010000376.1 GCA_019309665.1 Deltaproteobacteria bacterium
TGCCTCACGACAATCCCCTTGCCATTGGCTACCCTTCGCCTCCATCAGGCTGGGTCTGGACTTTGTCCGATATTTGTGTCATAAATATCAAACATCACCATTTAGCAGCCGGGCTTTGCCCGGCACACAACAATCGCATTCACTCTGACGCCAAAAGCCAAGCTGGCTTTCACTTTTGCGCAGTCTGTGTAAAAAGTCGCTTTTGCCAATTCATCGGCATCGGTTTTGGGCGCAGGTGATGCGGAGACGATCTGTTTAGATGATATATTTTTCTTTTTGGGTAACAAGTGATTACTTGAACCAGAAGATCGAGGGTACTGATGTTGTAATAGGTCTAAACGTTTACAAATATCCAGATAACCTATAACATCTACGATTCAGCCAAATGAGTGACGTGAGGGAAGATAGTCGAAATGGTGCAACGTAGCGATAAGCAAAAGAATATGCAAATCGGGGTAGATAAAGGTTTAATTGAAATGTTTTTAAAAATGACACCTGAAGAACGCCTTCGAGCAAATGATAATACAATACGAGCACTTATTGAGTTAAGAAATGCCTTCAAAAAACGAAAAACATCAGGTCTCCGATCTAAGCGCTCTGCTTAAGGGACTCAAGGAGCCCCAGTTACCAGATGAGAAAAAAAATGATTGATAAACTGATAAATATTCCTGTTAAGACAGATGCGATAAAAAAATATTTGAAAGAACGTTTTGGCGGAAAAGTTGAAATTCTTGGAGTCAAAAAGCTTGGAAGCTTTACTGATACAATAAAAAAATTAGGCTATGGAGATACATTTCTGGTTACATTTCGCAAAGAAGGTAAAGACCGCTCGGTCGTATTTTCTACAATGCGAAAAGATAAATACGGACACCAGTATCTGTGGGACAGAGCTAACGTTTTGATGTTTCAGTATGATGCCGGCCAACGCCTTCCCAGACACGCCCATCCCCTGGATGTCGGATATTTCAACCCTGAAGGGACAGCTCATTCTGTTCGAGATGCAAACATCTTTTTTTTACTCACGGAAAAAGTCGAAGGAACTGACTACTTTTTAGATTTAAAGCGCCTTAAAACCGAGCCCCTAACCGATCTTGATATAGAAAGAGCAAAGATGCTTGGCGACTATCTTGCAGAAATTCACAGTGAAAAAAAAGATGCGCCGGATCTTTATACAAGAAAACTTAGGGAGCTTCTTGGGCATGGCGAATGCATAATGGGAATTGTTGATGGATACCCGGAAAATTATAAATTTTTCTCAGATGCTGCTTTTTGTGATATTGAAAAGCTTTGCGTTGAATGGCGCTGGAAGCTAAAACAATATACCCACCGCCTGTGCCGCGAACATGGTGATTTTCATCCGTGGAATATCAAATTTCGAGAAGGAACCGATTTCTCGACATTTGACAGAAGCAGGGGAGAATACGGCGAAGCAGCGGACGATGTTTCCACATTGAGCATCAATTATCTGCTTTATTCTCTCTTAAAGCACGGCAAATTACATGGTGAATATAAAAAACTGCACGATATTTTTATAGAAACCTATCTAAAAAAGACAAAAGATCAGGAAATTTTTAAAGTTATTCAACCTTTTTATGCTTTCAGATGTCTTGTAATAGCTTCTCCTGAATGGTATCCAAACCATCCTGCAGATGTACGCAAAAAGCTTTTTAACTTCACAAAAAACATTTTGGCAACAGATACCGTGAATATAGATGAAATCAACAAATATCTCGAATAAGGGCTCGCTAAAAAATAACTTGGTAGAATTTGCGCTCAAATTTGCCGTAGATTTAATTGATCTGATTGAGCAAAACCGCAGGAATAGCGAGCTATTTCGAGGACTTTTGTGATTGAAGATCAATTAAAGATATGGTGAAGTTGGGATGCAAAAATGCCAAGTTATTTTTTAGCGAGCCCTAAAGGCTGGGCTGCGTGGTTTACAGGGCTTCCTGGTTCAGGTAAAAGTAAAATATCAAAGCTTGTATATGATATGCTGGCTGATGAAGGAATAACCTGTATACGAATTGAGCTTGATGCAATACGAAAAAAATATGTTAATAAACCGGAATATACTGATAGCGAACGTGATTTTATCTATAAAAAACTGGTTGATCTTGCAACGGAAAATGTGCAAAATGGGATTAATGTCATAATAGATGCCACCGCTCATAAACGGTTATACCGTGATAATGCCAGAAAAAAAATCAAGCGTTTTGCGGAGGTAATGATAAAATGCCCTCTTTCAGTATGTATAGAACGGGAATCTAAACGCAAAAAAGGTCATATTGTTTCGCAAATGTACCTTCGGGCTTTGGAAAGAAAGCAAAAGGGCTCAAAGTTTGAAGATTTGGGCAAGGTGATAGGGGTTGATATTCCATATGAAGAAAACCCTCTTGCAGAAATTATTATTGACAACAGTAAAAATATAGCTCAAAAAAACGCCTTAACCGTAAAAAATGCCCTGTTAAAATATCTTAAACTGTAAGTTATCGGTTTACGGTTGTCGGTTTACAGTTAACAGTTTTATGTTTTGATCAACCGACAACCGTAAACCGTTACTATTTTTTAAGGAGTAAAAAATGCCTATATATGAATTTAAGTGTCTAAAATGCCAGACTTATTTTGAGATGCTTGTTATGAATAACGATGAGGAAGTTGAACTTAAATGTCCCGAATGTAAATCAGAGGATTTTGAACGAATCATCAGCTCTACTAATTTTGCAATGGGAGACAGCTCTGATTCCAGCAATAAAC
>JAFDFV010000065.1 GCA_019309665.1 Deltaproteobacteria bacterium
CATCTATATGCATAAGATACTGGCCGGTGTTAATTAATGGTTGCTCAAAATCAAAATATTCGGTTTTCGCAGTTAGAAGTTCAGACAGATTTTCAGGAAGCAACCGTCTGATAAGACGAAAATATTCATAGTCGTTGATCGTGTTGTCCCAGGTAAAGCGCCAGACCAGTTCAAGGAGATGGAAAATTGCACGGTCCGAATCATCAGGACAAATTAATTCGGCGATACTTCTGAGTTGGCCGGCTGCATCTTTAAAACGCTTTTTTTTCAGATGTTCGAGAACCTCGGCAACTCTTTTTTCAGTATTTACCGGACCTTCCCACAGGCAAGCAAGGTCGGCAGAATTTTTTTTCAGCTTTTTCACCACCCTGTAAATGGGAAATTCTTCTGGAATCATGGAAAGCGCTCGCTGCATTCCGGAATCATCTTCATTATAAAAACATACCATAGCAAGACAGAATAAGCGTGCCGGAGCAAAAGGAGAAATTCTCGATACAGGCTTCAGGCAGGCCAAAGCAGTTTCCCAATCATTTTTTCAGGGGCACCCTCTCATCAAGGTTGTCCAGCATGTCCCATTGACGATAAATAAGGAGTTGTCCTGCAAGATACTGCTCTATGGCACTGGAACGGCTATTTTCCCCGATATACCTGTTATAGGCGCTTATAAAGTCTTCAATGGAAGCGCATTTCATAAAGGCAATCAGATCCATGTCGGAAAGCTTGTCGTACGCTGGCATAAAGGTAGCGGCCTGGCAATGAATTGAATTTGCTTCCACATTCATCCCCTTCTGCCTAAGCTGGGATTCCCGCAGAAGATAGGCCCTGAACAGCATGGGATTTATGTCGTCTGTCGGAGCGCCCTTTTTAATTGCCAGTTTTAACGACGAAATCGCATCTCTGGCTCTTCCAGCCTCAAGAAACTGTTTGCCATGATTTATAAGCTGAGGCAAAGACACATTTTTAATATTCAGGTGCGACTTTTTCTTGCGAGCTTTTTTCTGTTTTTTCTTTTTCGAAGCCATAAATTTTTCGTGTATCAAGCACTGCCAATCCAGGTTACACCTAAATCCTGCAAATGTCGAATTTGCCTTTTTAATCTCATCCCAATCAATTATCTCAACTATAGACTTTCAGATAATTAACACAAGGATAGAAGGAGAAAGGCATATTAGTTATACGTCGACGACTGATAACGCAGTGAAATTATTTATCTGAAAGGCTATAACTAACCGAATACGTTCAAGGGGCTTAAGCTCAGCAGCTTTTATTTGCCCACAAAAAATAAATATTACTATACTCTTTTCTGCTTCCAAACTCAAGGAACTTTTTGAAAAAAAGCGCTATTATCCATAAATCCCCAATGGATTAAAAACAATATTTACAATATATTACGGCATTTTATTATAGCTTTCACAAGAAATGGTTTACAGTTGTCCTACAATGACATAAAGATTAAGGCAGTAAGTTTCTTAAAAAATATTAACCAGGGAGTAATGTTATGCGACCAATAGTTATTTTTCTGATAATTGTGGCAATATGGTTTTTCTTGCAGGCTTATATCCTGCCCAAAATGGGAATTTCAACCTGACTGCGAAAATCTTGTCAGGTGACAAGCGACAAGGACAACAAAAAACAGCTTGAGACAAAAGAAAAAAATTAGTTAGAGGTATTATTTTTTAAAGATTCAGCATAAATCATGACCGGATGTTTGATAACAATCGGATCTCCTGATTTTGAAAGCATGTCGGCAATCTGAATCATACAGGCAGGGCACCCGGTGGCCACCACAGAACAACCTGTTGATTTAATATTATCGCGTTTACGCTTTCCAATTTTAGCCGAAAGGTCATAATACTGCAAATTAAAGCTTCCTCCTAATCCACAACACCAGTCGGATTCGGGCATTTCTCTAAGAAGGTACTTTGAATTCGCTTTAATGAGCGCTCTTGGTTCGGTTGATACTCCTAAAGATTTTGATAGATGGCACGGATCATGATAGGTTATAATCTTCTTTTCATTTATGTGACAATTTTCATTTTTAAGCCCAATTTTTGATACTAAAAACTGATTAATATCCAGTGTCTTTTCAGCAAGTGCTTCAACTCTGGACCTGATCCCGGCGGACTGATTTTTTGTCATTGCAGGCCATATTTTTTTTATCATGAAAGTACAGGTGGCACATGCAGTAACCAGATAGTCAAACTCTATGATATCAAGCAGTTCCAGGTTATGACACACCAGCCGGCCAAACGTAACCGTGTCTCCGGATGAAACAGCAGGAGCGCCGCAACATCCTTGTCTTTTCGGTATAAATATACCAACTTCGTGATAATTAAGCACGTCGATAACTGCTTCAGCAACCTGGGGGAAGATCTTATCGATCAGGCAACCGACAAAAAAAGCCACCTTTAACCCGGATTTGCCGGGATATGAATTTAGAGCCGGGACCATGCGGTGAAACGGTACAGGTGCAAGGAGTTTAAAATGCCTGTCCTGTATTAAAGGTGACACAAAGCGTGCACATGAAGTGCCCAAATTTTTACTGGCCGGTTTTGTAAAAATTTTTTGGATTCTCGGCAAGAATTCCAGCAACATGTCAAAAGTATAAGGATGGGCCAGCATAATCCTTAAAATTGTTTTTTTTGCCGGAGATAGACCAATGAATTGTGTAAGGATTGCACGAGCTTTAATAAAAATTTCCAGCACGTTTACTCCGCTTGGGCAGTTAGCCGCACACGACCCGCAAAGAAGACAGCGACTGAGACGTTCATAAACTCCCTTTGGATCCTTAAACATTTGCTCAGCAAGACCTTCGAGCAAGGCCAGTTTTCCACGCGCGACATCAGCTTCAATGCCGGTCAGATCAAAAAGAGGACATACAGCCTGACACATCCCGCATCGAGTGCAAGTCTTTAGCTGATGTTCCAATTCCCTCATAAGAAGGGCAAGCTCTTTCATACTGGACATATATGACTCATAAACTTAAGTGCCTAAAGTATATTAAAGTGCCTAAGGAATGCGCCTTTGGCGCTACCAAAACTTTAGGCACTTTATTTCCTATAGCACAATTATAATTTTGTTTCATCTTGCATTAACATGACAGATATAATATTTTATTTTTCTGCCTGCAGGCAGGTCTTATATCCTGATTAAAAAATATAAGGAAAATATTTGATGGAAATTAACAACGACGAGGCAGTACATCGCCTTAATTTTGAAGATAAAGAAATAATACTTTTAGGAACAGCCCATATATCCAGGGAAAGCGTGGATTTGGTCAGCTCGGTTATCGAGGAGGAAAAACCGGACTGCGTCTGCATCGAGCTTTGCCAATCCAGATACCAGGCTATCAGTCAAAAGGATAAATGGCAACAGATGGATATAATAAAGGTAATTAAGGATAAAAAAGCATTTCTCCTCCTTTCCAACCTTCTTCTTGCCTCATTTCAAAAACGAATTGCCAGGAAATTAAATTTAAAAGCCGGCGAGGAAATGTTAAAGGCTATTGAAAAAGGAAAAGCAATTGGAGCAAAAATACATCTTGCTGACAGAGAGATTCGTATTACCTTGTCAAGAACCTGGCGCATAATGGGTCTCTGGGATAAGCTAAAACTGCTGTTTCAGTTTATATTGTCGCTGGGAGGAGTTGATGAAATCAGCGAAGAAGAAATTGAAAAAATGAAGCAGCAAGATGCCCTTCAGCTTATTCTTGCAGATATTGAAAAATCGCTTCCAGTGCTGAGAAATATACTTATAGACGAAAGGGACCAATATCTTGCATATAAGATAAGGACGGCTCCTGGGAAAAAAATAGTAGCTGTTGTCGGCGCGGGACATGTGTCGGGCATAAAGAAGTACTGGAATACCGACACAGATATAAATGGCCTTGAGGAAATTCCGCCCAAAAGTCTGGCCTCCGGTCTTTTTAAATGGGTTATTCCTTTTGGCATATTGTTGCTTTTTATCTTCGGCTTTTTCTGGGGAGGATATGATACAGGAACTCACATGATAACGTGGTGGGTTTTAGCAAACGGGGTTTTGGCTGGATTAGGAGCCATAATAGCTCTGGCCCATCCTTTTACAGTGCTGGCTTCCATTCTGGCAGCGCCTTTAACTTCTTTAAATCCAATGATTGCCGCAGGCTGGGTTTCCGGGCTTGTGGAAACTGTTTCAAGAAAACCAAAAGTTAAAGATTTTGAAAGTCTTCCGGAAGATATACTTTCTGTAAAGGGTTTCTGGAGAAACAAAGTAACCCGTATTCTTCTAGTGGTAATATTTACAAATCTCGGCAGCACTTTGGGCACTTTTGTTGCCATACCATTAATGCTAAAAGTGTTGTGACAAAATTTTAACCACATTTCTTTCTATCTTTTTGCCGTTTTTCAAATCGTATGACATTCTGACGGTTTTCAGGCGTCCCCCGGCAAACAGATCCACACATTCCGAATACAACTCCCACTCAAGCTTTAAACCTTTTTCTTTAATACTTTCCAAAGTATCATCACCTGTTATCTGAAATGCTTTCTGGCCTATAATAGGTCCTGAATCTTCTCCGTAATCAATAAAGTGTACTGTACATCCACCAACCTTGCATCCATACCTGAAAGTATCTCCATATCCATCAACGCCCGGAAACGAGGGCAGTAAAGCAGGATGGATATTCATTATACGAGGATTTGTACGATCAGGATTTATTTTGTCAATAAAATAAGGGGTTAAATTTCTCATAAAACCGGCCAGTACAAGGAGGTCGAAGGGATAGGGCTTTATTTTGTCAATCAGCTTTGCCTCGGCAACAGCTCTTGTTGTAAAAAAAGATCTAATTTTTTCTGGAGGAGTATTTGATGAAAAAATGTGCTGCTTTGAAAGCACATCATCCAGATCAAAATCATCTGGAAGTAAAACCTTGCTCGGATCCTTTTTGCAGTTCTGAATTATCGACTTATAATCCACAACAAATGTAGTTATTCCGTGTTTCTTGCTTTTCTCAAGGCCAAATGCGTCAGGATTGTCGGATCCTACAAATGTTATATCCCCGTTTATCTTTCCTGATTCACAAGAATCAATGATTGCCTGTAAATTTGTTCCGCCTCCGGATATAAGTGCGCCTATACGGATCTTCTTATCCATTTTAGAATCCTCCATGATAAAATCTGGCTAGTCGCTGATTGTTTTCTTAAAATTCGGCAATGTCTCAGGTTTGTCTCTTAGCACAACTTTACTATCACCATCACGAGCAGTAACGTTTTCATAAACACCATCATCACGCCTTACAAGCTTGGTGAAACCATGATCGCGCAGTTCTCTGTCAGATTTAGGGGTGCTTATATTAGTGCGAGAAATAAGTTTTCGCACTGAACCGGCACAATTAGGGCAGCTATTCAGCGCTTCATCCTGGATTGACTGTTTTACTTCAAACACCTTGCCAAGCAAACAAGGTTTATCTATGTGTTCGTATTCGTAAATTGGCATAATTAGTGGCTGAACGAAAACTCAAAATACCTGAAATTATGGTCAGTTGGATGCTATTCTCGTAACTTCTCAAATCGAAAATTTTTAGCAGTTAGCAATTAGCCTTTAGCTTAAAAAGCTGATTATATCTGATTTTTGGGAGGGTATCGTAGCCCTCCCAAAAAAGCCGAAATCAACTTATGCAACCAGTTATCATGATATTTAGGAACTGGGACGAAATAACTTCCCCAACTATGCATCACAGCTTCAGGCCACGTTCCTAAGCATATATAAGGAGAGATGCCATCAAACGACCATAAAAAAGGGTTACAGATTATACAGTCCGCAACCCTTTATGTTTCTGGTAGGCACGGACAGATTTGAACTGTCGACTTCTACCGTGTCAAGGTAGCGCTCTCCCCCTGAGCTACGCGCCTATGATTTGAGACCTTTGCAAAACGCCCCCTTTTGCCCAATTTCAGCGTCAGGCTCAAATTTTAAGCCTCGAAATACTCAATGTATTCCTACATTTAAAATTTTCGCCTTCCTTGAACTTGAACAAAATTGAGCATTTTTCAAAGGTCTCAATTTTAAATGCCGATAACATCATTTTTTTTTACTGTCAAGGGAAATGAAGCCCGCCATTAGACCTTTGGAGGATAAACCTGATACCGAAGTTGGGCAAAAGGAGGCGTTTTGCAAAGATCTCAAACCTAAAGTGTTGCACATAAACTCTTTATTACTTTGGCAACTATTTTACGGGTCTTTACGAACCGTTTTTCCCTGAAGCCGGGACTCCACTCACCTGTTGACAGTTCATCGGAAACGACAAGAATACTGCCTATTTCTATCTTGCGAAATCTTCCGACTGTGAAGAGCGCAGAAAGCTCCATATCAACTGCCAGGGCGTCCTTTGCCTGATAATACTCAAGTTTCTCGCGTGTTTCTCTGTAAATGGCGTCAGTAGTCCAAACAAGGCCATCATGAAATTCGATCTTATTTTTATTAAAGATGTGCTTTATCTTTTCTACAATCAGAAAAGACGGCTTGCTTCTCAGGCCTTCATCCGCATTGTAATGCTTTGATGTGCCTTCATCAATTATTGAATCTGTTGGCACTACAATATCTCCTATCTTAACCTCCGGAGAAATTGCTCCGCACATCCCGAAAAATATAATTTTACTTGCACCCCGGGCAATAAGTGTTTCTAAAAGCATCACGGCATAAGGAGCACCGATAAAAGGGCCTGCCACAGACAAACTTTGTTTGCCTGAATCCTCAACATATACTTTGCTCGTCAGGAGCCTGGTAAAATTATCTTCACTTATATTGAGCAGCCTGCAAAAAAAACCGAGGTCCTTATCATCGGCCATTAAAACAGCAACCGGCCCCAGGTTTGGAGAGTTTTTTCTTTTTAAAGGCTTTATTATTGCATTATCGTAAGGCATTTTATCAGCTTAGAATAAAATCATTCCGGCTTTGCCAAACTCAAAAGTTCATCTTTAACTTCATCGATAATATCATAAAACCACATAAGATCCTCAATAGAAAGTCGTCCTGCCTTAGCAGGGGCTCTATCTCCCCCATCTTTTTTTTTTAATATTCTGGGACCAATCTGAAGTTTTGGCTGAGCTTCGCCGTATTGATTTATGGATACAACAAGGCCTGTATCTTCGCATTTCCACGTTTTTAAAACTTTATCCTTTTCAGGGTCAAACGCCATAGCATTCTCCTTTTATTCGCTGCAACATTTTAGCCTTATGAAACAGACCGGCAGCGGATATATTGTCACCTAAATTGAGCGATTTTTTACTCGATCAACACTAATCTTTTGCGCATCAAGGACTTGCGAAAGGTCTCGACATATCCATTGGCATGCCTCCGGTTTTCGCAAACCTTGCTGCATCAAGATCTCAGCACATGACTTCTCCCCAAATAGCTCAACTTAGGTTAATATCAACTGAAAAAGTCTGTGTGGGTCTGTGGCTAATTAAAGTATAAGGAATTATAGAATGCCCAGTACATCCCCCTATTTTTTGGGAATAATCCGAATATTATTATAAGAGCCAAAGCAGTTTGAACACTTCTGGTTGTTATTGGGATCAAGCATCCACTGCCCGTCAACCAAGAATTTGTATTCGCATTTTCCAGGAGGAATCATAACCATTTTTTCCCAGACTCCGCCTTCATGCTTCTTCATCTGATGTTTTTTATTATTCCAATTATTAAAATCTCCCATTAAGATAACTTTTTCTGCGTCTGGATTGTTTAATGTAAATGTAATTCTTTTTTTCTTGATTTTTTCTTTTGTTGTTTTAGCCATGCTGGACCTCCTTTATTAGTATATTGTATAAGCCACAAGACAACTTTGAATACAAGTTATCTCTCTATTGTATTCCCTGAATATTGCAAAATTCGGAACTAAGCCTTTTGTACTGCCTTCAATTCTTTGATATAGAATTTATCAATATATTCTTTAACCATTCTGCGTGCAGAGAATTTTGCAGCATTACTTTTAATGGAATTTTTCATTATTCTAACCCAGTCGGCTGGAATTCCATGATCTGAAGACTTATAATAACATGGTATTATTTCTTCTTCCAGAATCCTGTAAATGGCTTCCGCATCCTTTTGCCACTTGTCACCTTCAGATTCTTCATGATTAAATGCCCAGCCGTTCTCTCCGTTGTAGCCCTCGATCCACCAACCATCCATGATGCTGAGATGAGGCACGCCATTTAGAGCCGCTTTCATACCACTGGTCCCACTAGCTTCCATTGGCGGCAGAGGGTTGTTTAGCCAAACGTCTACACCGTGAACCATATATTGTGCGAATTGTTCTTCATAGTCTTCAATAAAAGCAATTCTGCCACACAGACCGGGATCACGTGCAAAATTATATATCTTTTGAAGTATTCTTGGTGGGCTTTGCCGGCAAATATAATCTGAATCGGTCTCCATCGATCATTTAAAAGTTTTTTCAGCCTTTCCAAATCATAAAAAATGAGGTCAGCTCGCTTATAAGTAACAAAACGGCGGGCAAATCCAATAGTCAATACAGAGGGGTCCAATAATGTACCACAGGCAAGAATATTGGATGGGCTTATGCGGTTATTTACCCAGCGTTGACGAGCTCTTTCTCTTATGGCGTCGATTAGCTTTATTTTTAACCAGAAGTGGGTTTTCCACAACTCATCGTCTGGGATTTCATCGATCAATTCCCAGATTAGAGGATTATCAATATCATCTACCCAATCAGGTCCCAAATATTTGTTGAAAAGAAGCTTCATTTTGGGTTCAATCCAGGTGGGGATATGTATACCGTTAGTAATATAGTCAATTGGAACCTCGTTTTCAGGCAGGTCCGGCCAGAGACTCTGCCACATTTTTCTGGCTACTTCTCCGTGTTTTTTGCTTACTCCATTACAAAATTCAGACACTCTGAGAGCAAAGGCCGTCATATTAAAACCGGCATTAGGATCATTTGGGTGTATTCCAAGTTGCAGAAAGGAATCGCGATCAAGTCCAAGGGAAGGCCAGTATGAATGGAAATATTTTTCGATAAGTTGAAATGGAAATATGTCATGCCCTGCGGCAACCGGTGTATGCGTCGTGAACACAGTGGTTTTCTTGACATATTGAGATGCTTCGCTATAATTCATTCCTTTAAGAACGTTATCCCTTATTCTTTCTAACAGAGCAAAGGCGGCATGTCCTTCATTTAGATGCAGTATTGAATGTTTTATCCCAAGTTTTTCTAAAACCTCTGCTCCTCCAATACCAAGTACGATTTCCTGGCGAAGCCGCTGTTCGATATCACCAGTGTAAAGACGTGCTGATATCCCACGATTCCATGGATCATTGATCTCAATATCTGTATCCATTAGATAAAGAGCTACACGACCGACGGCTATTTTCCATACAGCTACATATATTGGAGGTTCAATTAGAGGTATTTTTACTATAAGCTGGTTTCCGTTTTCGTCCGGAACTCTGAAAATGGATGTGCTATCCCTGTCAAGTATTTGTTCTATATTCTCCTGCCAACCGTCTTCACGGATTTGTTGTTTGAGATATCCTTCCGGGTACATGAATCCCACGGCTATCAGAGGAACTCTTAAATCACTGCATTCCTTTATAAAGTCTCCGGCTAAAAATCCTAATCCGCCGGCATAAAAAGGCAGCGAATGATGCAGGCCATATTCTGCGGAAAAATATACAATTGAGTGCATCCTGACTTCTTCAATTTCCTCCAGCAATAAGCATGTATTTCCTTTTATTTCTTTGTGGAATCTGGAAAGAACTATGTCATAGTGTCGCAAATAATCTTTATCTGCGGCCGCCGAGTCAAAAACCTCTTTGGGGAGTTCTTTAAGAACCTTGACAGGATTGTGACGGCTTTCTTTCCATACCTGCCGATCCAGCATTTTGAAAAGCATTCTGGCTCCAGGATGCCAGCTCCACCAGAGGTTTGAAGCCAGGTCTCTCAGACCTGATAGACGTTTTGGAATGCCTTCCAATCCTGATAAACCTTCCGGAAAGCATGGGATTTTTTTTATAGCCATTAATGAAATCCCTTGCTTGACTTAATAATTTTTGGTTTCATATGGTTTCCTTTTCTATTGATCAGCCAAAACATAACTTAATCGGTTAGATAAATTATAAAATAGCAGTTTCAGAAAATGCAACATATTTTAATTCCAGGGCATTTTTTTGTTACTTCTTAACAGGAATTAATTTTACGAAAGAAAATCCTCAAAAACAGAAAATTAATGGCAACAGGAGATTGCTGGATAAAGATAAATTCGGTAGTCCCTGCAAAACAGTGCGGGTCAATAATTTCAACAAGTTATATATCTCAGCTTCTGTCAGCACATGGCGAAAAATCAGGTGTTTGCAAAGGAAAACATGGCGGTATTTCTAAACCTGCATTGCTTTGTAGGGACTACCCGAGTTTCAGACGTTCTTAAATTTAATTGCCCGCTGCCTCTGGTTAATCTCATATTTGAGTTTTCAAATTTCTGATTTAAAGAAGGAGCTTTCATGGCCAAGGTAAGTATAAGCACACAGGCACCTGAATTCACATCACAAGATATTCATGGAAATGCAGTGTCTCTCTCCAATTTCGCCAATAAAAAAAATGTGCTGCTTGTATTCAATCGCGGATTTATTTGACCCTTCTGCCGCAGGCATATGGCGCAGTTGCGTCAGGATTATGAAAGCTTTAAGAACCTGGATACTGAAGTTTTAGTTGTTGGTCCGGAAAATACGAAGGCTTTTCAGGAATACTGGACAAAAGTAAATTTACCATTTGTTGGTCTGCCTGATCCGGAAAATACACTCTCAGGACTCTATGGGCAAGAAGTCAAAGTGCTAAAGCTGGGAAGACTACCCTGCCAAATGATTATCGATAAGACGGGAATACTTCGTTTTGTGCATTACGGCCGATCAATGTCCGACATTCCGTCAAATAGCGAACTACTTGAATTACTGGAGACAATTTCTGAGCTTCCTAATTCCCCCTCAAAATAATATATCTACTGATATAATTAGTGGCTGGACGAAAACTCAAAACACCTGAAATTATAGTCAGTTGGATGCTATTCTCAAATCGAAAATTTTTAGCAGTTAGCTTTTAGCTAAGAGCTAACCGCTAATAGCTTTAATCAAACAGATAACACATTCAGCTAAGAGCTAATGGCTAATGGCTGTGCCTCCTGGAATAGTGGTCACTACTCTTGTTTTTGATGATTTTTTGTCAAAAAATAATTTAGTCAAGACCTTGCAATCTTTGATAAACAATAAAGAAGATTTTTATACGACTTCTCATAAGATTCGTACTCTTATTGAGAATCAAATGTTTATTGGAAAATACCAAAAAGAACTTTTGGAAAAATTACAACTTTTTCCTTCTGATTTTTATGCAGTACGTTCTTCCGCCACAGCAGAAGATGGAAGCGAAAATAGCTTTGCCGGACAACTCGATACTTTTTTGAATATTACCCCTGATAATATACCCGACATGGTAAAACAATGATGGGGATCTCTTTTTTCTCCACGAGTTCTTTTTTACCAAAAAAATAATAATATCGATCAATCAAATGTGAGTATAGCCGTTGTGGTACAAAAAATGATTGATTCTCAAATATCAGGGATTACTTTTACGGCCAATCCTATCAATAAAGATACATCTGAAATGGTTATTGAAGCGGGATATGGTCTTGGCGAAGCTATCGTTTCCGGGCAAATCACACCAGACGACTACATTCTCAAAAAATCGCTCAACTTAGGTTATAATTTATGACAACACTATGATTTGGGTTATTTTTATTTTATTTTCAGCTCTTACTCGCGGAATTGGTGATATTTTTTACAAAAAACTAAGTTTTGATTTTTCTCCGCAAACAATTCTTCTTTTTTCTTCTTTTTTGAATATTCTTTTTTTAGTTCCCACATTTGGTTGTATTGAAGTATTGGAGCCAAAACTTATGGGATTTGTTTTTCTAAAGGCGGTTGCTATGACTACGGCTTGGCTTCTCTTTTTGTATTCCCTAAAAAACTCCCTATTTCAGTTGCAACTCCTCTGCAAATTCTTTCGACGCTTTTTGCGATTATTTTTGGATTTATTTTTTTAAAAAAATATCTTACGATTTTACAATCATTGGGAATCTTTATTCTTTTAGGTGGACTTTTAACTCTTCAAATTATTTCAAAAAAAGAATCCTCACAAAAAACAAGTAGTTTTTTATCTATGGCATTTTTTTCTGGTGTTTTAGCTAGTTTTTTTAGTGCGTTATCTTTAACGCTTGATCGTTATTTATTACGGGATTTGATTGATCCTGCAACTCTACAATTTTGGTTTTATATTTTTATTTTCATAAATACTTTTCTTGTTTTTTTGGTTTTAAAGACACCATATAAAAAAGCATTGCAAAATTTGAAAACAAAGTGGTGGATATTTGTTATTTTGAGCCTCTTTTTGGTGATTTCTGATCGGACTTACATGATGGCTGCAACATATCCCTTGGCACTTTTAGGACTTTTGATTCCGATGAAAAGACTTTCTATTATTTTTAGTGTTTTTATTGGAGGAAAAGCTTTTAAAGAAAGAAATTTGAATAGTAAAATTTTGGCTACTTTCGTAATGCTTATTGGATTAGTATTAATGGTTTGGTAGGTAATGGTGACTCTTCTACCTCCCTATCCCGATGTTAAAGCTCAATATTTCTTTTCCCTCAAGTATGTGTTTTTGCGGTGTGCATAACTCACCTACTCTGGTTTTGGGATCAAACATAACTATATAGCCCTGGCTGACCCTTTCAGGCAGAAGATACTTTTCCGCAAGCTGCTCTAATGCTTCGTCAACGGTTCCTCGATACCTCTTCACCTTTGTTTCTATAATATATTTCCTGTCCTTGTAAATAAGCATGATATCCATGATCCCAAGGCCTGTTTTGCTTTCGTAATATAATTCTCCTTTTCCCTCAGAGACAAACTGGTAGAGCCATGCCGTGAGCTGAAATTTGCCGGTCACCTCCATTGGTTTATTTGTCGAATAAAATGCGGCAGCACCTATCCGGGCAATGTACTTTTCAAAATCAACCAATACCCTCTCCATGTTAAGACTTCCATCAGGCAGATAATAACGCGTAAAGGATATATCAACTTTTCCTGCAATATCCCGAAAAAACATCCTGGTGAATCTCTTCTTATAAATAGGGTTGCTGACCCGAATTTTTTTTCCTTCTGCCTTGATCAAACCATGTGTCAAAAGAAGGGACTGCTCCTCATCGCCGGGTATGTGTTCAACCCCATCAAAAACAATGTCTATGAAGGTTTCTTTGTATTGTTTGGCCTTTTCCGTGATATTATCAAAATGGCTGTTTTCTTCATACAGAAGAATTTCGACAGCTTTTTCTACGTCTTCTTTGCTAATCGGATCTGTAGTTTGCGGTTTTATGTCAACCGTCAGAATAGTTCCAATCCGATTTACCAGCCAGGGTTGTCCGGATGTTTCATCAAATACTTTTTTTACAGCTTCTTCCGTAAAGAGCTGGTTTGTCTCTTCTGTATATTGAGCATAAAGATCACGGACATTTTTCAGGGTAAATGGAGGGAGTTTGACCTGGTCTGCGATGTTAAAAGGGGAGACACCGCCGACAATCAGCTTGGTAATGTTGCGGATGCCTACCAGACCCACAGAGTAAAGAGCCTTGTCGGTGCGTTTCTTGTATTTCTGATACAGATCTCTTAAAGTGGTAAGAAAATTCTCCAGTTCATTGTTCGGTATTCCGTCAAACTCATCTATGAAAATAACGATTTTCTTGAATTCTATTATCCTGTTCAATTCTTCAAACAATTCACAAAACGAGATATGATCGGTTATATTATGGGAATCCAGATACGCCCTTATGATATCCAGCTTTGGACAATTCACGGCGCCCAGCCTGTCTGTCAGTTGGCTGTAGAAATCCTTTTGAATCAGTTTGTAGAATCTTTGTTTGTCAAGGTTTTTATGTCTCTGGAAACTCAGCATAATCGCCACATAGGCAGGATCTTTTTCGAGTTTGTGACAAAAGCCCTCAAAAAAAGTAGTCTTTCCGCTCTGTCTCGGGGCAAAAATGGAAAAGTACCTTCCCAGATCAACCATGGTTTTGATATCCTGGTTTTTTGTATTAACCACGTTTTCCAACTCAATATGGTATGACATTTTAGGATCAACTGTCCCAGAGTCTTCAAAGATACGTTCCGGTTTCTTGTAATTCATCATTGCTTTCCTTAATTTTTCAAAAAAAGACAGGCGCACTTCTTCCGTATATTTTTCTATGCATCAGCGTACAATTGATGGAACCATTTAATATCTAATGATCAACTTTAACATTACTTCCATAATAATATCAATGGCAAGTTTTTTGCGGAAAAGCAAACTTGGAATAAACTATGCCTATCCGGTTGACACAGGTTGATTATCTTTAATGCCTTGAAATTACGGCGTTTACGATGGTTTTTTAAACAGATCATTGTATGGCTAAAAATTGTATATTATCAAACAGATAGCCTTTATTTACCTGAGATAACCGGATAGGCGATAGCTGACTTCACCAATTTTCATTTGCAAATCTATAACTTTTCTCATATCATTTTTCTCCGAAGATTTTTGATTATGACTATATTTCTTTAAAGTTGCAAATTCAGCATTATATTGATATTTGTAACAAATACACTAAGATGTGTAGCATAGTCAAAAAAAGTAAAGTAATAATAACTAGTAAAGAGTAATTAAATTGACAATGAGATATTGTAATGTCAAAACCAATTTCATTTGGAAAGATTGAGGTCAACATAGTCTCGACCATGGAGAAAACGCATGGCGTGCCCGAGCCGGAAACGCCGTTTCGGATTGCCATTTTCGGCGATTTCAGCGGAAGGACTAATCAGGATATTATTGATCCTGCATTGGACAACCGAAGACCTCTTTTAGTCGATCGGGATAATCTTGATGAGGTACTTACAAAACTTAAAGTCGAGATCAAGCTTCCAATCCTTGGGAAAGAATCCCCACCTGTTACTATCGGATTTTCCGAACTTGATGATTTTCATCCTGACAGTCTCTATGAAAGACTTGAAATATTTGGGGCGTTGAGGGAGACCCGCAAAGGCATAAAAGACCCTTCAACTTTTGCTGCGCTAACAAAACAACTCAAAAGAGCGGATAAACCATCTGAATCCGGCACGCCTCCAAAAGAGGTTCTTGAAGAAACACAGGAAAAAGCGCCTAAGACCGAATTGTCCAGGGGTACATCAGAGTGGAATAATTTCTTAAACAAAATAGTCAAACCACATCTCGTTCCTGACATTGAACCGCAGCAGGCAAAGATGCTGGATGCCGTAGATGCTGCCACAAGTGAGCTAATGCAAAGGATATTACACCACGCCGATTTTCAGGAAATAGAGTCTGCCTGGCGAGGAGTTCATTTCCTTGTATCCGGATTGGAAACAGATGAGCAGCTCAAACTATATTTACTCGATATATCAAAAGCCGAATTAGCCGCTGATCTGGGGTCTAAAGAAGACCTGCGGTCAACCGGTATTTACAAACTTCTTGCAGAGCAGACTGTTGAAACATTCGGCGGCGAGCCGTGGGCTGTCCTGGCAGGCAATTATATATTTGATAATTCCCATGAAGATACTGAACTACTGGGCCGCATTGCGAAAATTGCTAAAGCTTCCGGAGCACCCTTTATTTCATCAGTGAGTGATAAAGTGTTGGGCTGTGAGTCTTTGGCCGAGACGCCTAACCCTGACGACTGGCAGAGATTGTACGAGGCAAAAGAGAGTCAGGCCTGGCAAGCGCTGAGGAAACTTCCGGAGGCAGCATATCTCGGTCTTGCTCTGCCTCGATTCATGCTCCGCCTTCCATATGGAGCGGATACTGACCCTGCGGAGCAGTTTGAATTTGAAGAAATGCCATCCGAGCCGGACCACAATTATTACTTGTGGGGCAACCCATCCTTTGCCTGTGTTTACCTGCTGGCCCAAGCCTTCACCCATCACGGCTGGAACTTTCGGCCTGGCGTCATCCAGGATATCGAAGGCCTGCCCTTATACATCTATAAAGAAAAGGGTGAATCCAGGGTTAAACCTTGCGCAGAGGTGGTACTTACCGAGCGAGCCGCTGAAATCATACTCGATAAGGGCATCATGCCTCTCCTTTGTTTCCGAAACCAGGACATCATCCTGCTGGCACGCTTCCAGTCGATAGCCGATCCTTTAGCCTGTTTGGTCGGGCGATGGAGTTAATAACTTACGTGCTTTTGTCCAAGATGGGAAGCGGAAAACATAAAAAGGGCTTGTATTCAAAATTTATCAACCTGTGCTTTTAGCCGTTAGCTGTTAGCCGTTAGCATTGAAAAGGGGTGGAAATGAGAAATTTTAGAGAACTTAATCAACAGGTCAATGAGGTAAAGAGAATGTTGAACAGTTTTATCCAAAAGCTAACCGCACAGGTCGCAATTTTCTGCCCCCTCCAATACTATATTGACAATGATAGATCACACTGGTATTGTATCTTTATAAGGTAAAAGACCATGGCCTATACACAAGACAACAGACTCATTGCAATCGACACCCCGCTTGGCAAGGATGCGCTGCTTCTTGCAGGATTCCATGGAATAGAAGGCATCTCCGGTCTTTACAGCTTTGAACTCAACCTCCTTTCAGAAAATCACAACATAAAATTTGAAGACATTATCGGGAAAAACGTCGCAGTCTCCATTATCCTGGCAGATGGAGACAAACGTTTTTTTAACGGTATAATATCCAGCTTTTCACAGGGAAGGGGCGGCGGCGAAGCCGGAGGTGATCCGCATTTTTCACATTATGCAGCCACTATGGTTCCATGGTTCTGGTTGCTCACAAGGACAGCGGATTCGAGAATATTTCAAAAGCTTTCCGTGCCGGATATAGTGGAAAAGATATTTACCGAAAAAGAGTTCTTAGATTATAAGCTCCTTCTTAATGACAGTTACGATAAAAGAGACTATTGCGTGCAATATAGAGAAACTGATTTTAACTTTATTTCCCGGCTTCTGGAAGAAGAGGGCATATGTTACTTCTTTGAACACGAGGAAAAAAAGCATACGCTGATTTTGGCTGATGCCTCTGATAAATTCAAGCCCTGCCCAAAACATGAATCTGCACGGTATCAGATCAGTGCCGGTGGTTGGCTGGAAAAAGACGTGATAACCAGCCTGGAGAAAATGCAGGAGATCAGACCTGCCAAATATGCCATTAACGATTTTAATTTTGAGATACCAAGCACTGATATGAAGGTGGATGTTTCCACCAAACAGATGTTGGGTCCCGGAGAACGGGAGATATACGATTATCCCGGGCTTTACACAAAAAAAGCGCAAGGAGAGCGTTTAACCACAATACGCATGGAGGAAGAAGAAACAAAGATCACGACCATAACCGGTTCAAGTGATTGCAGGGCTTTTACAAGCGGGTACCGGTTTAATCTTACGGATTATTATCGGGAAGATATGGACCAAAAAGATTATGTGTTAACCCATATCGAACATGAAGTGCGCGAGGTCTCGGATTATTACGGGGCTACTATAGAGAGTATGGGGTCGGAATCGCCTTATATCAATCGTTTTAAATGTATTCCATTTGAAGTTCCATATCGCCCGTCGCGTGATACTGTAAAACCGGTTGTGCGAGGCACCCAGACAGCTATCGTGGTTGGACCGGCAGGGGAAGAGATATATACTGACGGAAAACAGCTCGTGCTGGATTCGCGTGAGCCAGTCTGCGGCAGGACAGGGGTGGGGTAGTGTGAACATCCCTCGCATCGGCCACGAAGTCGTTGTTGATTTTCTTGAAGGCGATCCTGACAGGCCGATTATCAACGGTTGTGTTTACAATGGCATGAATACCATTCCCTTCGGCAGTGGTATTATGAGCGGATCCAAGTCCAACACTTCGCCCGGCGGGGGCGGCTACAACGAGTTCTCTCTCAATGACACCGCAGGCAAGGAGATGATCATCGTCCACGGCCAGTACGACATGGAATCGACCATCGAAAACGATCAGACATTGACGGTCCATAACAACCGAACGAGCACCATTGACGTGGATGATTCTGAGACCGTTGGGAGCAACCAGACTATCAATGTTGGCGCCAATCAGGATGTTACTGTGGGCGCGAATCAGAGCGTTAAGGTTGGGTCTAACAAGACTGAAACGATTTCTATTGCCAAGGCACTGAGTATCGGGGCGGCTTATCAGGTGAGCGT
>JAFDFV010000066.1 GCA_019309665.1 Deltaproteobacteria bacterium
CTTTGTTTTTGTTAAAGATGTTGTAAAAGCTAATTTGCTTGCCGCAACGGAAGATGATGCAGCCGGACAAATATTCAATATAGGGACCGGCAAACATGTTAGTATAAATAGTCTCTGGGATATGATAAGCCTTTTTTCCGGCTTAAAGATTGAACCCGAGTACATACCATCAAGGCCGGGAGATATTATAGAATCAGTTGCAAGTATAGAAAAGGCAAAATCGGCGCTTGGGTTTGAACCAGATTATTTGTTTGAAAAAGGGCTTGAGATTGCTTTTAAATGGTATAAAGATTCAAGAAAGTAAAAATTATTTAACATTTTAGCCTTATGAAACAAATCGGCTGTGCGCGAGCTTCAGGTATAATACATTAAAACCATGAAAAACTCTCGCATAACATATCATAAAGAAAGAACTCGCCGCGAATTTAAATATATGATTGCAGTTCAGCGAAATTTTATAGAGAAATACATAATCCTGGCAGGTTCTTTCTTAATGATATCTGATGCGTTCAAACAGTTTCCTGATTTGAATGTATTACACCTGAAGCTCTTGCGGAGATAGATTTGTAAAAAGTCTTTTGCGAACGTGCATTAAGCAATTTTGTCACAATTTAAAATACTAAGCTTAGGTTGAACAGGAGTTGAATATGAATTTCCAATTTAACAGAGTGATAATTACGGGAGCTGCCGGATTTATAGGTTTTCACCTTTCAATGAGACTATTAAAAAATGGCTGCCATGTTACCGCTTAAAGAAGCTCGCCTTGAAAAGCTGACATCATTTGAAAACTTTTCTTTTTATAAAATGGATATTTCGGACAAAAAAAGTCTTGAGGCAATCTTTAATAATACAAAGTATGATGTTGTAGTTAATCTTGCAGCCCAGGCCGGTGTTAGATATTCTATTAAAAATCCTCATGCTTATGTGGATTCAAATATTGTAGGCTTTGTTAATTTGCTTGAAGCTTGCAGGCACAATGATGTGAAGCATCTGGTTTTTGCCTCATCCAGCTCTGTTTATGGAGCAAATACAAAAATGCCGTTTTCGGTTCATAACAATGTAGATCATCCTGTATCTCTTTATGCTGCAACAAAAAAAGCAAATGAACTAATGGCTCATGCGTACAGCCACTTGTATGGCATGGCCTGTACAGGTCTCAGGTTTTTCACGGTCTATGGCCCATGGGGCCGTCCGGACATGGCTCTCTTTCTCTTTACCAAAGCAATTCTTGAAGAAAAACCAATAAAGATATTCAACCACGGCAGGATGCAACGAGACTTTACTTATATCGACGACATTACAGAAGGTGTTGTCAGGATAATGGCCAGACTGCCCGAACCTGATCCGACATGGAACGGCAATAATCCTGATCCGGGAACATCTTACGTAAGATATAAAATTTACAATATAGGTAACAATAATCCTGTTGAACTAATGGAATTTATTGGTGTGATAGAAAAAGTCCTCGGCAAAAAAGCTAAAAAGGAATTTCTTGATCTTCAGCCCGGAGATGTGCCTGCCACGTATGCAGATATTGATGATTTGATAAAAGATGTTGGTTTTAAACCTGAAACAAGCATTGAAACAGGCATTAAACAATTTATTTTATGGTATAATGATTACTACTTGGGTGGATAGGCTGAAGGTGGAAGGAAAAAGGCTGAAGGTGAAAGATGTGGAAATAGAGACGAATATTCCTGGTGAACAAGAGTGTGTACAGCGGATTTTCAAGTGCACCGGCCACAATTTCGAGCCGAATATCGCAAAAAAACTGTGGCCAAGGATCTTGCGGCACAAGTGGTATCTGTCCGAAAAGTTGGGCCGAGACGTGGGAATTAAGGTAGCCTCTGTCGACTTCATTGAGAACGTTGAGCCGATGGGAGAGGATCTGCATGACGAAGAAAGGATTCGACTCCTCAGGGACTTGGGTGCCTATATGGTAGACCAATCGGTTTGGGATACTATATCCGATACTCAGCCGCCCAAACAAATCGTAAATAAAAGAATAATTCTTCCGTTCACCGCGACCAATCTGGCTCTCAAGCACGGGGTCGTTCCACCCCGAACTATCATTTTTTTCGGCCCCCCGGGTACCGGTAAAACCCACTTTGTGAAGGCTATCGCAGGAGTGCTTCAGTGGTGGTATATTGAGATCAGCCCCAGCACCTTATTAGCCGATGGAGAAGATCGCATGGGAGCCAACCTCAAGCGATTAATGGAAAAAGTCCGCAACGTTGACCAGTCGGTGGTGTTCATAGATGAGTTTGAGGAAATCGCAGCCAGCCGGGATCAGGCATCCCGTGTCGACAAATCGATTACAAACGAGTTCCTCAAACAGGTACCATTGCTGAAAAAACAAGACACAAAAATGCTCCTTATATGCGCTACCAATTATATCCAGCAGCTTGATGCAGCACTGTTGCGGCCAGGTCGTTTCGACTGCATCATTCCAGTTGGAGGTTTGGACGATCAGGGTCGACGAACTATTTTTGAGTATTTTCTGTCAAGCACCAATCGAGGCGAAACAGACGTAGAGAAAATCATTTCCATGATCCCGCTTTTTACCCCTGCGGACATCGAATACCTTTTCCAGAAGGTCAGGCAATACGCTTTTGAGAAGGAATACGCTAAAGGAGAGGATTACCGTGTCACAACGGAAACATTTGTGGAAATAATTCCTAAAGTCCGGCCTACGCTTACTAATGAAATTATAGAAGAATTTGAACGGGATTGCGACCGTTACACCCGGTATTAGGCGATCCTTGCGGTGTTGTTCATCTTATTTTTTTCTCTTTGGTTGCATAGTATTTTTGTTTTTGATATATCTCAAATACGCCCCCATCAAGCCCGCCGGTCCATAGCGCACTTTCGGGAACAGATGGAGGCCTTGGCGGTGGTTCTACCTCTCCATAATGTATTTCACAAGCGGATAAAAAAATTACAAGGAATAACGGAATTAATAATTTCACTGTTTAAACTCTTCAATATCTTCTATTCGTAGTACTTAGGAACGGGGACGAAATAACTTCCCCAACTATGCATCACAGCTTCAGGCCACCTTTGCCCGATCTCAAATCACAAAAATATTAAAATAGCCAGCTATTCCATCAACTTTTGTGATTTGAGATCGAACAAATTTGACCCAAATCTATGCACCTACTTGGGGAAGTTATTTCGTCCCCGTTCCTTATCTTTATTCTTAAACTTCTATGCCCCCTTGAATCTTGACTAATTAACAACAAGGGTCAAACGTAGATTTGACCCCATTCCGACCCCATTCCTACTATTCATTCGCACCTGATCTTAGTAAAATTGGCCTCGAAATAGCTCGCTATTCCTGCGGTTTTGCTCAATCAGATCGATTAAATCTACGGCAAATTTGAGCGCAAATTCTACCAAGTATATTGACGCAAAATAACTTAAAATTATATGTAAACAATTATGAAAAAACTATTTTCAACAAAAGAAGTTGCCCAATTTTTGTCTGTAAACGAGAAAATGATATATTCTCTTATTGCAGAAAAGGGACTGCCCGCAACAAAGATTACCGGCAAATGGCTTTTTCCCAGGTACCTTGTGGAGCAATGGATTGAGACAAACACCATAAATTATCCGGAATCTACAACTCAGCTTCCTCCTTACGAAGGGCTTCTAATTATAACAGGAAGCAACGATCCTCTACTTGGAAGAACAGTTTCTCTTTTTAATACGATGCATTCGAATCATATCGCTGTATTCGGAAATCTGGGTAGTATGGGTGGGTTGAAGGCTTTGCGGCAGAATAAATGTCACATGGCATCAAGTCATTTGCTGCAGGATAATGAGGATGAATATAATTTTGAGTTTGCTAATCAAGAGCTTGAAAAGATGCCGGCCGTAGTTAATTTTTGCCGTAGGGAACAGGGCATAATTATACAAAAGGGGAATCCAAAAAACATTAATAAAATTTCAGACCTGGCACAAAAGGGTATCAGGATTGTTAACCGTTCCGTCACCACAGGTACAAGGCTTTTGTTTGACAGAGAGCTTAATAAGGAAGGGATAGATGGAAAAAAAATTAACGGTTATCATAATGAATTGCCCAGTCACTTGGATATCGGGCTTGAGATTCTTTCGGGAAGAGCTGATGCCGGCCCTGGGATACGTGCCGTAGCTTCTCTTTTTGAACTTGATTTTATTCCAATCCGCTGGGAGAGGTATGATCTTATGATTTCAAAGGATCGCTTTTTCGACAAGGGTGTCCAGCTTTTTCTTGGATTACTTGTTGAGGATTCCTTCAGGAAACTCGCCGCAACTTATTCGGGATATGATCTTAAACTTTCAGGCAAGGTGGTTTATCCAAAAAACAACTAGCTTTTATCGTTTAATAGGGAAAAAATGAAGAGAAGAAATTTAATTTTAAAAGTAATACTGCCCGTGATAGCAATTTTATTGATTTATGGGGTTGCTCTGGGAGAAGATAAAATTATTAAAATGGCCACAACCACAAGCACTCAGGCATCAGGCCTGCTTGATATACTTCTTCCTGAATTAGAAAAGGACACTGGAATCCGTGTAAAGGTATTTGCTAAAGGTACGGGTGCAGCCATTCGGGATGGGATGGATGGCAATGTTGATGTGATTTTTGTTCATGCAAAGGAAAGAGAAAAAAAATTTATAAAAGAGGGCTACGGCACACAACGCTATGCTGTAATGCATAATGATTTTGTAATACTGGGGCCTTCAAACGACCCCGCCGGCATTCAAGGCCAAAGTAGCGCAGCCGCTGCATTGGCAGGAATAGCCAAAGCCGAAGCTCTGTTTATATCCCGTGGTGACGACAGCGGTACTCACACAAGGGAACAGGCTCTTTGGAAAATATCAGGAGTTTCTTTAGAAGTGAGAAAAACCGAGATATTAAAAAAAGGGAAAAAAACAGAAATCAGCTTTGTATTTCCTGAAAATTCCATGGACTGGTATATTTCAATAGGCCAGGGTATGGGAAAAACAATAATATATGCCAATGAAAAACAAGCTTATACTTTGTCTGATAGAGGTACATACATAAAATATAATTACGGCAGAAAAGAAAGTATTGATCTGGAGATCATGTGTGAAGGAGATCTTTTTTTAAATAACCCATATGGAGTGATTCCTGTCAATCCTGCCAGGCATCCGCATGTGAAATATGAATTGGCTGAAAAATTTGCAACCTGGCTTATCTCACCTAAAGCGCAATCCCTGATAGCAAATTACAGGCTTATGGGAAAGCAGCTTTTTTATCCGGATAATGTGTAAGGGCTCGGTCAAAAATAACTTGGCATTTTTGCATCCCGACTTCACCATATCTTTAACCGATCTTCAATCGCAAAAGTCCTCGAAATAGCTCGCTATTCCTGTGGTTTTGCTCAATCAGATCGATTAAATCTACGGCAAATTCGGGCGCAAATTCTACCAAGTTATTTTTGACCGAGCCCTAATTACATAGGTTGATAGGCTGAAGGCTGAAGGTGGAAGACTTTTTAGAAACAAATCATGCGCGATCACACAAAACATAGTAACTTACCATGGAACTTCTTGTCGACAGCTTTTTATCCGCAATTCTTCTTATTTTCTCATTAGACACGGAAGTGCTTTCAATTGTATGGGTATCTCTTAAGGTAAGCGGTATTTCCACTTTTTTCGCAAGCCTGATGGGCGTACCCCTGGGTTTTTTAATAGCTTACGGATTTTTTAAAGGTAAGCGTATTCTTATAATATTCTTAAATACAATGCTTGCCCTTCCCACCGTGGTTATAGGTCTTTTTGTATATTCATTTATCTCAAGAAGAAGTATTCTTGGTTCCTTAGATCTGCTTTACACTCAGAAAGCCATAGTTATTGGCCAGATCATACTAATCCTGCCCGTAGTAGCAACCCTGACGATAGCTGCTATAAGCAGGATCGATGAAAGATACCGTAAAACCGCCATGACTTTGGGAGCTAATCGTTGGCAGACAGCCTGTGTAATATTCAGAGAGGCCAGGTTTGGGATAGTTGCTGCAGTGATAGCTGCATTTGGCAGAGTTATCGCTGAAGTGGGTATAAGTATGATGCTTGGAGGAAATGCGAAAGGCTTCACACGTACTATGACTACTGCTATGGCATTGGAATACGATAAGGGAGAATTCATCCTGGCTGTAGCTCTGGGTATTATATTACTGGTATTAAGCTTTGCTATTAATCTCATTTTTAATTTTTTCCAGGGGAGAACCAGAGCCTGATGCTTTATGTATTATCAAAGATAACCAGGAAATACGGTTCAAGGACAGTTTTAGACATTCCTTTAATGGAAATTGAAAAAGGGAAAATTTATGCTTTGCTTGGCCCAAACGGTGCCGGCAAAACAACTCTGTTGAACATCCTGGGTTTTCTTGAGGTTCCTACTACAGGTGACATCCTTTATCGTTCAAAAACCGTTAATTTTTCAGAATCATCCCTGCAAAACTTACGCAGGGAAGTAGTTATGATAGATCAGCACCCCATTTTATTTACAGGCACGGTTTATAAAAATGTGGAATTCGGCTTAAAAATCAGGAGGATTTCTCAAAAAAAGAGGGGAATTATTATTGAAGAAACCCTTGATCTTGTTGGAATGAGTGCTTTTGTTCAGGCTCAGGCGCACCGGCTTTCAGGTGGTGAGACTCAGCGGGTAGCACTTGCCCGTGCGCTGGCTGTTTCTCCTGAAGTACTTTTGTGTGACGAGCCTACTTCAAATTTAGATGTGGAAAATCAGACTGCTATTATAAATACTCTAAAGCAGATAAATGAACAAAGAAAAACAACTATAATGTTTACAACGCACTACATGTATCAGGTCTCTTCATTAGCCCACCATACTTTTTTCCTTGATCACTGCAAACTTACCGCCACCCAGGCAGAGAGTTTCAAATTGTGCCGATAATCGGCCAACCTGAGTTTTCATTTTTTCCCCAAAAGCACAGTATGGCTGCGACCTATCTTGGGACTGTCGATTACATTAAAACCATTCTGTTCAGCAATAGAAATAGTTATTTCAAAATCCTTTTCTGATACATGTCCCTTTGGTTCTACTACAAGAAATGTTCCAGCAGGTTTTATCGTTTCATATATCTGAGAAAAAAACGTGTGAGCATCAGAAATTTCGTGTACAACAGCAGATGCAAAAGCGAAATCGATTTTTTCCTTAAGGTCATCCAGACTTAGTAAATTATGGTGACATATGCGTGTTTCAATTCTATTGGCTAATCCTGCTTTCTGTGCGCGTTTTTTGAGTGACTTAATCATCTTCTCTTGCACATCCACACATATGACTTTCCCGTTCGAACCGATAATCTGTGCAAGGGGCAAACTGAAGAAACCCATTGCACAGCCAATATCTAAAACCTTCATCCCGTTCTCCACGTATGGGGCGAGTATCTTTTTAGGATTTTGAAATAATTTTCTTACAGGACTAGCAAGAAGATAACCAGCCCATACAGGACACACACTCTCAGCCATCTATTTTTTCCTCAATCATTTGTTTAAACATTAATGAAATAGAGGGAACAAACCGTTCAAGGTAGTAAAAACCAATTTCCCTTTTGGTTTTAGGGCGTTGGCAGCATTTTTTTATTTTCAGTTCTCATAAATTCTTGAACGGCTTGACTACATACACATATGCGTCAGGGCTGCGATAACTTTTACGGCCTTACTCTATTCTTCCGTCCTAATTTTTCCCCACAAAGGGTCTTCACCAAAACGTTCAAACCACCATTCCTCATCTGAAAGATAATTTTTAACTTCTTCTTCACTAAAAGAGTATTGATAGGATTCACAATAATCAAGGATGGTTCTATATGCATTAATAATCTTGTTAGTCATTTCGGCACATTCTTCGTCTGGCGCATTACGCTTATCCGGATGCCACTTTTTGATAAGATTTCTATAGCCGGCTTTAATTTCATCCATTGTTGCCCGCTGCGGCAATTCCAGCAGTTTTCTTGCCTCATAAATTTTTTGATACTTTCTCATTAACCGGACCAATTTGAGTATTTTAAGATTAAACGTAACATAATGTATCAGAAATAACCGGTCCCATCCCAGCAATGGGTACATAATTTATCTTTTGGGAGACCAATTGCTTCTATGAGATCTTCCATTTTCTGGTATTTTAAAGAAGTGAGTTTTAACTGCTGCCGTATTCTTTCAATCATTCCATGATTTTTTTCTGATCCTGCGTTTGCATATTCAGCTATTGAGTTATCTTCTATGCTTTCAAGCTTCATTATAGCTTTTCTTCCTGCAAGATCCAGTGTGGATCGTGAAGTTGAAAAATTCAGAAATTCACATGGATAAATCAAGGCAGGACATGCAATCCTCATATGGACTTCCAACGCTCCATAGTCATATAATATTTGTACGGTATCCTTTAACTGTGTACCCCTTACAATTGAGTCATCACAAAACATCATCTTTTTACCGTCTATTATATTTTTTACCGGGATCAACTTCATCTTTGCAACAAGATCTCTTATATTTTGACTTTGCGGCATAAAACTTCTTGGCCATGTGGGAGTATATTTAACAAAAGGTCTCATATACGGAATTTTACTTTCATTAGCATACCCTATTCCATGGCCTATCCCTGAATCCGGAATTCCTGTAACAAAATCAATCTCAACATCATCATTCTTGGCAAGAGCGCTACCGCATCTATATCTGACAGACTCAACATTAATGTCTTCATAGCATGATGCAGGATAACCATAATAAACCCAGAGAAAAGCACAGATCTGCATTTTATCGCCCGGCTTCCTTCGCTGCTCATAGCCATCCGCTGTCATAAAAACAATTTCGCCGGGGCCAAGATATTTATCGATTTCAAAACCAAGATTCGGCAATGCACATGTTTCTGAAGATGCTGCATATGCCCCTTCTTTCTTGCCAATTACAATAGGAGTTCTTCCTAATCTATCTCTTGCAGCATAAATACCGTCTTCTGTGAGTAAAAGCATTGAACAGGAACCTTTAATTGACTTCTGTGCATTTTGTATTCCATTCTCAAAAGATCCTTTTTCGATGATTAACATTGCGACAAGCTCAGTCGGGTTTATTTTTCCCCCGCTCATCTCCGAAAAATGCGTTTTTTTATCAAATGCTTTCTTTGCAAGTTCCTCAATATTATTTATTTTACCAACTGTAACTATTCCGAATGTTCCTAAATGAGAACCCACTATCAATGGCTGAGCGTCATAATCGCTAATAATTCCTATGCCCTTATTGCCATGCAAATTAGGAAGATCAGGTTCAAATTTAGATCTGAAATAATTATTTTCAATATTATGAATAGCCCTTTCATATCCTTTAGAATTTTTTACAGCCATCCCACCCCTTTTAGTCCCAAGATGAGAATGGTAATCTGTTCCGTAAAACAGGTCAGTTGAGCAATCCTTTTTAGAAACACTTCCAAATAATCCGCCCATAACTCCTCGCTTTCAGCTCACCGGCATCCCACAGGTTTACTATGCCTGCTGTTTCAAATAAAATTTTATCATAGCTTTCGGTTGAAAATATGGTGAGGCCGGGATGCAAAAATGCCAGGTTATTTCCTTCCAAACCCTTGTCATATCTGATTAACTTCGCTTTCATTGTCGGCATATTATGCCAACAAAATAAAACTGTCAATCACCTTTGTCAGAGAAATAAATTGGCAATACAGGAAAAACGCATTTGATGTTACATAAAATGAGTTTGCAAATTTCCGATCAATTAGTTATTAGCAATAAATTATTGATAATTTATGTAGCCGTTCACGGAACGTCAACAAAGCTTACGACCGAGTCCGCCATCCTTAACTTGGAGACAAAAAATGGAAAAATCTTTTCCCTTAGACAAACTCATCGACCTTGAGGAACTCCAGTCTATTCAGGATAGCTTTGCAAGAACCGTTGGCATCTCTTCTGTAATATTTTCGGCTGAAGACGAGCCTCTGACAAGGTTTACCAATCCGACTAGATTTTGCTCCCTGATTCAATCGACCAAAAAGGGAAAAGAGCGCTGCTTCAGGTCATTTATGGAGACGGGGAAGAACGCGCTTGAGTCAGAAAAACCAAAGATCTTCTACTGCTTTGCACACGGCGGGCATTTTGTTGCGCCGATCATGATTGATGGCGAGTACAAAGGAACGATGTTTGCCGGGCAGTTTATACCTGAAAAGTTTTCTGCAAAGCAACTCCATGATCTTGAAAAGATAGCGCCTGAAATCGACCTTGACCCGGGACTGCTTGTAAAAGAAGCAGGGAAGATGCGTGTGGTCGGAGAAGATGTGATCCGGGACTATTCGAGCCTGCTCTTTAAGATCGTAGAGACCATCACAAGGAGAGGCGCGCAGGTAGCAGAACTGATCATGGCAAAGGATGCGCTTCAGAAAACGCACGACGGACTGGAAAAACGTGTGCAGGAACGCACCGCTGAACTGGCAGAAGCAAACAAAGGACTGAAGCATAAAATCACCGAGCGCAAACGGGCGGAGGAGGCGCTACGGGAGAGCGAATTAAGGTATCGTTCATTGACTGACGACGTCCTTGATACCTTATCGGTCGGTATCTTTATTCTCGACTCTGACTTCCAGGTCGTCTGGGTAAACCAGGCGTTGGAGTGCTACTTTGGCCTGCGGCGGAAGGAGGTTATTGGGAAGGATAAGCGGCAACTCATCCGGAAGCGAATCAAGGATATCTTTGAGGATCCGGTATACTTTACCGAGAAAGTGTTTGCCACGTACGATAATAATACCTATATCGAGCACTTTGTGTGCCACATAGTCCCTGACAGCGAACGGGAAAATCGTTGGCTTGAGCATTGGAGCCAGCCCATCCTATCTGGTCTCTATGCTGGTGGCCGTATAGAGCATTACAACGACATCACCGAGCGCAAGAAGGCAGAGGAAAAATTAATACCACTTTTAGCTGTGGTTAAACAGTCATCAGAAGGCATGGCAGTTGCCAATTTGGACGGGATTCTCACCTTTGCCAACAATGCTTGGTGCAAAATGCACGGCTATAAAAGCTCTAAGGAACTTCTTGGCAAGAACCTTGCCATTTTCCACAATAAAGAACAACTGGAAAATGAAGTCAAACCATTTAACGAAAAAGTCAAGCAGGATGGCGCTCACAGCGGGGAAGTTGGGCATATAACCAAGGATGGGAACCCATTTCCGACTTTAATGGGAACGACCCTATTGAAAGCAAGCGGATGGAGAAAACATTGAATGACCGGGTTTGCCTCGAGAAGATCGTCGCCTCCATATCAACAAGCTTCATCAACCTTGCGCCGGATGAGATTGACATCGGGATAGAAGATGCACTCGGAAGCATCGGAGAGTTTTTCGGTGTTGACCGCAGTTATCTCTTCCGGTTATTCGATGACGGAACGAAGACGGACAACACCCACGAGTGGTGCGCCGAGGGGATCGTGCCACAGATCGAGAACTTAAAGGGGCTACAGACTGCGGACTTCCCGTGGTTTCTGGGGAGACTCAACCGGTTTGAGACCGTCCACATTCCAAGTGTTGCAGACCTTTCACCCGAGGCAGATTGTGAAAAAGAGATCCTGCAATCAGGGGGTATCCAATCAGCCATTCTCGTTCCGATGGTCTATGGCGGGACTCTCGTCGGATTTATCGGGCTTGATTCGGTGAAGCAGGAGAAGAGCTGGTCTGAAGAGAACATGGCACTGCTCAGGATAATATGCGAGATCTTTGTGAATGCCCTGGAGCGCAAGCGTGTGATGGATGCGCTCCGAAGTTCTGAGACGAAGTTTCATGCCATGTTCGAAAAAAACCCGCTTGGAGCTGTCATCATCGACAAAGAACGGAAGATCAGGGAGGTGAACGATACTGCCGTAGCTATGGTCGACAAATCAAGAGAAGAGATTATCGGCAGGACCTGCCACGAGTTTATCTGCCCGATAGCAAAGAACGACTGCCCGATCTACGATCACGGACTGACCATCAACCACGCTGAAGGGATCCTCATCTCAAAGGATCGTGGAGAAGTTCCTATCGAGAAGACGGCTACACAGATTACAGTCGATGGCGATACGATGATTCTTGAGATGTTTTACGACATCACCAAGCGGAAAGCCGCGGAAGAGGAAATTAAGGAGAAAGCCGATGAACTTGAGAAATTCAACCGACTGGCTGTGGGCAGGGAGTTTAAGATGATAGAACTTAAA
>JAFDFV010000377.1 GCA_019309665.1 Deltaproteobacteria bacterium
TACTAAAAAAGTTGTTAATAACAAAACAACTGCAAGAGAGTAAACAGGAATCCTCTGAATGAGCTTAAGCATAGCATTCATGGAAAGTTGTTCGGTCTGAACTATAGCGGCCGCAACTTTAACCATCTCAGAGCCATGTTCTCGCAAGGAAGTTTCGATCTCGTGTTTTTTTTCAGTATTCTTAATCCTGTTTTTTTCTAACACCGTTAGCTCTTGCAGAAGCTCCCTGTATTTGTCAAGATGTTGTATTATTGTTGTTGTCTTTTCCTGTGATAAAATAATTGTGACTTTTTTCAAGTTGTCGGATAAAATTTTTTTTGCATTATTAGCACACTGAACTGCATCTTCGAGATTTGTGCCATACAGAAAATAGTTTTTTTCCCACCTTCTGGCTTGCGCAATATCAAAAAGATATTTTTCAGAGATTTGAAAGAAGGAAAATTTTTTTTGTATATGATTTATGCCTATAACTGAACCAATAACAAGAGCCATCGACAAAGAGGATAAAAGAATAAACATCAGCAATATATGTGTCCGAAGGCTAAAACGTGGCCGTGAAAGCACACCCGGGCATTCGGCATCCAGGGCGGATTTTTTTTGCCATACCGTTTTCTTTGAATTGTTTATAGATTTAGCGTCGGATTCAAAAAGATTTGCCATAATATATATTTATCCTGTTAAAAATGTAGTAAACGTTCACGGAACATTGAGATGAGAAATTGGAAATTTGGCCTTCATGTTTTTGTACTGTTCTCCCCAATTTCTACTTTCCGATTACAAGTTTCAAGCCGTGAACGGCTACAAAATGTAATATATCTCACGATAGCCTTGAAATATCAAGCAACAGATTTTTTTCTTGCAGCAATTTTTATGCTTTTGCTATAATTTTTTATAGCCAAGTGAATCCGCGGCTTTTGTTATTACAGAATGAAGTTCACTGGGCTTGAATGGCTTGGCAATCATATCAAAAGCACCCTTGTCCATGGCTTCACGAGCCAAAGCTACTGTTGCATAGCCTGTAATAATAATTACTTTGGTGGTATCTGATTTTTTTCGCACCTCTTCCAAAACCTGGATACCGTTAACCTCCGCCATCATTATATCTGTGACAACGATATCGAATTCTTTTTCATGGATCCTGTTTAGAGCTTTTACGGGATCTTCAAATACTTCTACACCATAACCAACTTTTTCAAGAGCTGGTCCCAACCTGTTTCCAACTATAGTTTCATCATCCAGTAACAATATCTCTAATTTTTCTTTCATTTTTTATTTCCTCCACAAATATTAAAATAAAGCATTTAAAATAAATTTCTTGCTGTTTACTGTCCATGGGAAACACCTTTTGTTTCATTTCTAATACCTTAACCTGTGCTTTTTTCTTAACGGCTTTAGTATATATATATATAGTTCCTTCATCGGATTTTACCTGCATTTTTGGATCTATATCCGCCAGAATTGCCCGAACACGACATGACATTGCAACATTTTTCATACATCTTAAGGAATATGTCATGGGCTGATATTTCTTATGCTCTACAGTACTAATAATGGTTTCCAAGGCATCTTCAACATCATCACCCTTGATATGCCCGATGTTTATTACCAGATCATATAAGTTCGGATCTGCAACATCTATATTGTAAACAGCCTCAACCCACTTCTTTAGTTGCTCATCTTCCTTTGTAACTGCCTTACTCGCCTTGTCCTGAGATATATTATCCAGCTTCAGCTTCATTATGTTTTTTATTCTGCTCTCTAAATTAGCAATAATATGAACCTTAAGAACATGGGAAACCTTCTGGTTAAGTGGAAGTCCGACAACTCCATAATATACTATATTATTTTTTAACAAATATTCTGTTATCAAGGTCTCAATAAATATTATGTGTTCAGGTTTGGCCTTAGAAAACATTCCAACGTTTGATGGTGTATCTTTAAGAACTCGTACAAGCTTAGATTCAGAAACACCGAATTCCTTGGAAACCAGTGGTAAAATATTTTCACTATCTACATACTCGTAATTCAATCTCTTGGCAGCGCTTTTGGCTATTTGCCTTCCATTGCTGTAAGAACTATCGGTAATAGTTATAATTGACACTTTGCCCCTCCTTAAAATGTTAAGTAACGGTTGTCGGTTTACAGTTCACACTTTTTTCAATGAACTATGTAACACCTGAAGCATTTTAACCGTTAAATGTGAACCGTAAACCGTTATATCCTGATTAAATGCCGTAAAATAAATAAAGCATGCCGATTAATACTACTATAAATAATACAGTCATAATCCCGCCGGCCTTTATAAAATCCACACTTCTATATCTTCCGGGGCCCATATAAAGTGCATTAACCTGATGTGTCGGCAGCATAAACGAGTTAGAAGTCGCCAGACCTACCACAAGGGCGGCCATCCTCGGATCAACTCCTGCTGCCATGGCCATATTCACTACAAGCGGCACAAGAAGTACTGTGGCGCCCACGTTCGAAATAACCAGAGTAAAGAATGTGGAAAGTACTGCTATGGCCGTTAAAAGCACAACAGGAGAAACATCTCCTATTAAAGTAAGAAGAGTATGAGCAATCCAGGCCGCAGCGCCGGTCTTCTCGGTTGCAATACCAAGTGGTATCAGGCCGGCCAAAAGAAAAATTGTTCTCCAATCAACTGACTTGTATGCCTCGTCAATAGTCAAAACCCGGCAAACAATCATTCCAAAGGCTCCGGTCATAAGAGCTACTGACAACTGGATTTTGAATACAATTATCATTACAAGAGCCACTGCCAGCCAACAACCGGATATTAAAGCTTTCTCTGGTTTGAGAACTTCACTTACAGGAGTTGAAAAAATAAAATTGTGTCTTTCCTGTAATATTTTAAACCTCTCCCAGGTTCCCTGAAGCAGTATTGAATCACCTGAGCGCAATACAAAATCTGACAGTCCGGAATAAAAAGCTTTGTCTGAGCGGTAAATTGCCAGGGGGTTTACCTGAAACTGTTCCCAGAAGTGGGCTTTTTTGAGGGTCTTACCAATAAAATCGGAACGTGGTGCAACAACCGCCTCAATTGTTCCGGATATGGCGGCAGACATTTCATTCTGGAATACATCCAATGAATCTTTAATAGTTATCCCAAGTTCTTTAGCCATTTTCTCCACATTTTCCTGCAGTCCGTAAACAACAATATCAGCATCAGACCTTATCTCCATGTCCGGAGCAACGGAAAGAAACTTAAAACCGTCCCTTCCGGCAATTGCAACCACATTCACTAAATATTTTTCTCTGATATCTTTAATAGTCAGCGGGTCCCTGAAATCGGTGAAATTACCGGGCACTTTTAATTCAAAAGGATCACCAAGATGTTCGTAGGAACTTTCTAAACCTTTAATAGATTCATCAGAAGAACCACCATCTCCAGCTTTTCCTTTTGGCAGCACAAATCGTCCGAAAAAAATGAAGAATACGATTCCGGAGCCGACCAGCGCCAAACCGATAGGTGACACATCAAATAGACCGAAAGGTTCAAGGTTAAAGGGAGCAAGCAAATCGTTCAGAAGAATTAACGGACTGCATCCAACCAGGGTGATAGTTCCCCCTAGAATTGCACTAAAACCAATAGGCATTAACATCTGAGAAAGCGAGATATTCATTGATTTGCTCACGCGCTTAATAGCAGGGAGGAAAAGAGCCGCGGCGCCGATGTTCTGCATAAAGCTTGAAATTACAGCTACAGTGGCGCCCATAGCTATTACAACTCGCGATGAGCTGTTGCCGGCTACTTTCATAACAGGCTTAACCAGCCTGTTTATGAGGCCGGTTTTGTCAAGGCCGGCGCCTATAATAATAACAGCTATGATGGAAATCACGGCATTGCTGCTAAAACCGGAGAACGCTTCTTTAGGTGTAACTAAATGGAGTAAAGGCAGGCGATCATACTCATGACTAAAATCATTTCTGTCGTTAGCACATTTGCTTCCATAACTACTCAATCTCCTTTTTTATCACATTTAATGTAACTACTCAGCCTAACCAACCTTCTTTTTTACTGTCAATACTCGGCATGACGTCATCTGAACCAGCAAGGATACATTTTTCTTGATTTTATTATAATGCTCGTCTCCTTTATCAGGAACGGCAATCACGATTTCGGCTATGTTCAGCTTTTGTACAAACTCGCAAACCTTTTCAATATATTCGCCACAGCACTCGTACTGCTCAATGTTAATTCCTTCCATAATACTGCAATCTATAAGCAGCTCTATTTTTTCTCTTATTTTTTTTTCTTTTTCCGTTTCTTGCGAAACGTCTGTCACAAAACAATCTGACTTAACGCCATCGTTTCCTGACAAAAAAAGAAAAATCGGCTTAGAATCGCTTCTTTTGGCAAATTCAACGGCATAGCGAGCTGCATTCAGCGATATCTCAGAAAAATTATCCAAAGGTACAAGTATCTTGTTCAATTAATCTTATTCCTTATTAATTAAATTGTACTGGTTAGGCTATAAACTCTATCAAATTCTCTTTTATATTAAATACAAGCTTGATAAAATTATAATTGATTATATTCAAAAATTATGCCAAATAAATATATTCAAAAATTATAGATAGTTATATTTTTAAGTGTAAAAAAACTATTAGTGGTGTTTCAATATGAAATATTTCAAGTAAGTTATTGTTATTTGTTTGTGTTGAAGGGCTATCAAATTAAGACGAGACATTCTGTAATTTCAATAAATTATGTAGGGTGCAATCTATGCACTATAGTAGTACATAGAATGCACCCTACATGGATATGTTATGTCAATTTTGGACAATTAATGTTTTACGATAATCAAGAATAAAAAATTCAAAAGTGTCCCGCCTTAAGTTTGGTAGGCTGTTGAAGTTTTTTGGGAGCTGATAGTTGAAATTATGTTTCATTTTGAAATTATGTTTCATTTTGAAATTGAAATCAAAAATAAAAGGTAGCCGTTCACGGCTTGAAACTTGAAACTGGAAATTAGAAATTTGGGAGAAATGAAAAGAATTTACGAGTTGAATGTTTACAAACCGGCAGAAGCGTCAGCAGATATGGTCTGGCATGACTTTGATAAGTAAAGCAAAAAGGTTCAGAACACCGTGGGCTATCAGATAATACGAACATCAACAGTACAAAAGCATGAAGGCCAAATTTCTAATTTCCAATTTCAACGTTCCGTGAACGCTTACAAGAAAAGTATTTGAAAGAAAAATAGAAGGCAAAAAACATACTGTTATGCGGGCTTTTCCGGCATCATTTCCGGTATATTGACAGCATTTATACCTTTTTCGTTAAATAATCTTTTCTCACACGCCATCCGCAACTTTGCAACAAGTTCATCACGATTAAAAGGCTTCATAAGATAGTCAAATGCTCCCAGATTCATGCCTTCTATGGCAACCTTAACCGAGGCATGGCCGGTCAGCATTATTACTTCTGTCATTGGCTTGATTTTCTTTATTTCTCTGAGGGTGTCTATGCCATCCATTCCAGGCATCAACACATCAAGCAACACCGTTATAAAATCCTGCTTTTTAATCTTCTCCAGGGCATCTTCTCCGCTTATTGCCGTAGTGATATCAAAGCCCCTTTTTATCAGGAATCGTGACAGGTATTTAAGCATTGTTTCCTCATCATCAACAAGTAATATCTTGTGCTTCATTGTTCACTCCTGATTATAGAGAACTGGAAATAAATTTATAGTATAGGAATTTCCATTTTTTAGTCTATCCTATTAGTAGGTTAGAAACCATCGCTCTGCAATACCGGTAAGCCGATAATCTCAATAGCTCAATAGCTCAATAGCTCGCCCAAAGGGCGCTAATTTAATAGAAAAAGGCTAATCAAATTATAACGATACTGTTAATTAAAAACAAATATTTCTTAGAGAGTTACAAATCCAAACAGCGATTAATAAATTTCAATATGGAACTGGTGTTTCATATTGAAATTTTGCCACGAAACCCTTCACACATTTGGCAATTAAAAATTATAGTCAGCACAAAGATGTTTCGTTCTGAAACATCTTTGTGCCCGCCAGCATACCGTATAAATATAACCATGTTCAATTTATGGATATTTTGATGTGGTATGTTTCTTGATTGTAATTACCAGCAATATCTATGCCTGGAAAATTTGACCAAAATATGTTTTGCAATGTGAATAGTGCTTTTGCCCAGCAGCAATTTTTTTATTGACAGGGAGGTATGAGTGTATATAAAAAAACTGACTGAATGCTCAGTCAGTTTAAGAAGGCGAATAAATAATGCAGATTTTATCCAAGAAAAAGTCTATCCTTCAAGTCGCTACGCTGCTTTTCTCCAAACATGGATTTA
>JAFDFV010000378.1 GCA_019309665.1 Deltaproteobacteria bacterium
ATTTTCATATTTAGTTTATCTTTCTTGCATCTTTCATTTTCGGTGTATATGCCCAGAACAATTTTTTGGGAGCAAGGGGAAAATAATACATGACTTCATTTAATTGCATAGAAGTCTTTAGTTGCCATTTCAAATACCTCCCAACATGAGTACCTTTTCTCTGGAAGGTTTTATAACAATCCTTTCAAAACCCGACTGCATGGCCCGCTTAGGCGTGTCGGTGGAACGCAGAGCTGGGGGATCTTCATATTTCCTATAAGATGTCCTTTCAGTTTTCCCGCTCTTGCAAGCTTTATATCATATTTTGGATCATTTTCAGAGCAAAGATTGTTCCAGGCATTTTTTTGAAATGCAATAACAGCACCTTTGAGAGTAATAAATTTTTTGGCGCATGCAATCACCCTTTTTGTTTCTACCTGCTCCAGGCGTCTCATCGCTTTTATGCCGATAAGCTTTTGCACACCTGCTATCCCGCCAAATTTTCCTCCGGGCGCGCTCGGCATAGATATAATCACTGAAAGTCCTATACGGAACGGAGATTCATATTCCAGATTAAACAGGGCATCTCTTCTTTGTTTGTTAAGCTTTTCAATAGACAGGCCCGGTTCAAATGGGAGATCTAATACACCCGCGGGCTTAAGAATTTTGCTCCAGAACCGATGTTCCTTTCGGTCGCCTTCAAAGGAAAAAAACATACCGGTTTCAACAGAATGTGTTGCAGGATTTCCAAGGACAAGGAGTAAAGAAGGGCGTTTGTCTATTTTTGTGGGGATAAGCTGTTCAGATTTGTATGAAAGGATATTGCCTTTTTTATTATATACTTTTTTATTGTCAGGATCGGAATCTATGAAATCTTTCCATTTTGCATTAAACCGTTCTATTTCATCTTTAGTTTCAAACAACAGATCCAAGTCTATTGTACAATCAATTGTGCAGCCTTTTCGTTTTTTAAATTTGATAAGTTTCACTAATAAATATTACTTTCTTTTCTTATTATATTAATTGGTTTACATGGCCCGCACTCGTCCCACACTCTCCTGGTCTGTCCGATTCCACTCAAGACTTTTTGCCGGGATTTCAAAAGCATTGCGCTTAAAGCACAATTGCCTTGAACCTGAAGGGTAACTGGTGCGGATCAGCTTGGGCTGACTGCTAACCGATGAGAAAGAAGTAACTGATGCGGAACAGGAGGCAAAAACGAGGCTGTACTGTTTCGAAAGTAAGAGGACAAGCGAAAAGAACATAATGACTCTGTGGTCACCCATCAAGAACGCACGGAACGAACGCCCCGCTCTTGCTCGCAAGCCAACTAATGTTAGATCAACATAAATCATAGCAACCATATCACTTCAAGAATCCCCTGATTGGTATTTCCTGGAATAGCACTTCTTGTTCGCCACCCAAAGACTTGAGGTGGTGCACAACATCTCTCTCAATTGCTTCTCTTGCAAGGATAGCTTTTCGCCTGCAAAATTCTATCACAAGCGGAGCATCTTGAACGAAAGTTTCTTTGGAATCATACTAACCGCCACGAATACCGAATTCGTACCGAGTCTCTCCTCCAAACAGATACGCCAGGGATTCCGTCGAAGACCTCCGAGACATATGTTCATCAAGGACTGCACGAAGCCATCGTTCAATAGTCAAATAAGAAGCAACCTTATTCCCAGGCTGAAGCAAGTAGCTCAAAAATTCCTTTACAGGTTCATTGGAGCTGATTTCAGCAGGAATTGTGATTCATTTGTTGGAGAAACTGATATTCACTATCCCACAAATATCAATCTGCTCTTTGATGCAATTCGCAAAACGATCATTCTGATTATGTGCTTGTATGGCCAGTTGAATATTGGAGGGGTGATGTCAGTATCTGAACAATCTTCGTAAAATCAAACGATACTTCCGAAAGGCTCAGCACATAAAGAGATGCATCTCAGAAGAACCAAAAAAGGCTAAGTGGAAATTGAGCGCCAATCGCAAGGGCTTCAACATATGCGTTGATGGTCTTATCGCTCTTCCCTGCGTCTTCCAGCATCTTCTGGATTTCTGTGGGCAGATAAATCTGGTGATTCCCGGTGATGGCCGGCCTCTCCGGTTATATTTTTACATGTTCAAGGTGAATATCTCTTTTAAACATGCTTGTTGCTGTTTTTTCAAACTGCTCGGTTACATCTGATACAAAAAAATCGCACCTGCCTTTTTTACCAAGCAGCGCGTCAATTTCCTGATGCTTTTCCAAAAATGCCTTTACATTGCTTGCAACAGCAATAGAAGAGTCAATGACGTTTACCTTTTTACCTATTTTTTTTTGAATAATGTTTTTTAATAAAGGATAATGAGTACAGCCAAGAATAAGCGTGTCTATCTGTCTGACTTTCAATGGATGCAGATATTTTTTAACAATCATCTTTGTTTCAGGTTTGTTAAGCCAGCCTTCTTCAACCAAAGGCACAAGGAGTGGGCAGGCTTTTGAGTAAACCCTTGCATGCGGATTCATTTCCTTTATTTTTTTTTCATATATACCGCTTTTGACTGTTGCTCTGGTTCCAATGATTCCAATACATGGTTTATGAGAAGTATTGATTGAAAGTTCAACTGCCGGCGTAATAACTTCAAATATCGGAATATCGAAATTTTCAGCCACACTTTCCGTGGCAACACTTGAAGCAGTATTGCATGCTATTACAATTATTTTTGCGCCCTTGCTTAAAAGAAACTCGGTGTTTTCAAGAGCGTATTTCTT
>JAFDFV010000379.1 GCA_019309665.1 Deltaproteobacteria bacterium
TGACTGTTTGAGCGTATTAGTGAGCATTAAGAAAAAAGAGGCACTTTTGTATATTTTTGTTAAAAGGATAAACTCAAGCCATAACGTTTAATTTTTCTAACTGATATTAATACTTTTTTTTCTTTAGGCTCACTTATGCGCGAGTTTCAGACGTTCTTAAATTTAATTGCCCGCTGCCTCTGGTTAATCTCATATTTGAGTTTTCAAATTTCTGAGTATAAAATTAAAAATTTGATAACCAAAAAATATCCCGGCCTTTCTTCAGAAATTATAAAAAAGGAAGAGCCGCTTAATTTCTTGTTTTTAATGAGTATTTAGGAGATCACATTAGCTTGCAAAAGCGTGGGAAAAGGAGATGGGGAATGGAAAAAAAGAATTATATCATTACGTTGGGCTTTATAATAGTGCTGATTTTCTTTGGTGTCTGGTTTTTGACAATACTTAAAACGACTCCGACAGAAAAAGCTCAGCCGACTCCGGCAGAAGAAATTCAGATGGAACCTGTAGCGGAACATGAACCGGAACCAGCGCCGGAACCTGTAGCGGAAGTTGAACCAACTGTTGAAGCTGCGCCGGAACCTGTTACGGAAGTTGAACCAACTGTTGAAGCTGCACCGGAACCCCCATCGACAGTTGAGGTTATGCCGGCTGATTTTGATATAGTTCCATTAGAAGATCGGGACTGTACAAAATGTCATCCATATGCAGTCAAAGATATAAACGAACGTGGCGGACTGCACCAGTCACTAGGTTGCAGCGAATGCCACATGGAACATCCACCCCTTGGAAAGGATCCGATTCCAACATGTGAAATGTGTCATGATCCTGGAGATGCAGCGCATTATAACATCAAAAATTGCAACGCTTGTCATTACCCGCATTATCCCACCGAGATGAAGTTCGGCGAAATCGATGTGGCTGCCTGCCTTTCATGTCACCCTGATCAAGGTAAAGAAATGAAAGCAAAACCGAGCGAACACGCTGGTTTGAATTGTACTGAATGCCACATGGTTCATCGTGAGTGGGCTGAGTGTGCGGATTGTCATACTCCCCATGCTGAGGAAATGACCCATGCGGATTGTCTTGCCTGTCACAAGCCGCATAGTCCCAAAGCAGTCAATTATGCTGATGGTATTCCGCCGCATAGTCCCAAAGCAGTCAATTATGCTGATGGTATTCCTAATAATTACTGCGCTTCCTGTCATGAAGATGTGGGCAATGCCCTTGCATCAAGCAAGAAAGCTCATTCTGAAATGAGCTGCATAGAATGTCATGAGAGCGAACATATGGCGATTACACAATGTGACGGGTGCCACGACGCAGATCTGCATGGCGCCTCTATGCATGAACGATACCCGTTATGCCTTGACTGTCATAATAATCCTCATGCATTAGCAGAGTAGAAAAGATAGTGCCTAAAATGCCTAAAGTTATGGTACGCCTTAACTTTAGGCACTTTAGCTCACTTTACTTATGTCCGCACCGAAGATGCGCTAATTTGAACCTTTAACCCTGGACCCTGAACGTGGAGGCACAGATGAGAAAAAAGGTGTTTATCAATTGGTTGTTTAGCTATACTTCTCTTTAGCACCTTGTCTTTGGCTGAAAATAATTCTCTTGAATTAGTCGAAGGGGACTGTATCAAGTGCCATCCGCGCAACATACGGGAAATCAACGAGCGGGGGGCATTACATAAAACAGAAGTCACTTGTATTGATTGTCACGAGGAGCATCCCCCCCATGGGAAAAATATCATTCCAAAATGCAGTGTTTGTCACTCACCTGATGCAAGCTCCCATTATGCTCTAAAAGAGTGCAAAAAGTGCCATCATCCACATTATCCCAAAGAGATGGATCTGAGCAAAATCGATAATGTAAAACCGGCCTGTGTCTCCTGTCATCCGGCCGAAGGGCAAGAGAACCGGACATATCCAAGTGCGCATTCCGAATTAGACTGCAAACAGTGCCATTCAAAGCATGGCGAATCTACTGCATGCCTGGAATGTCATGATTCTCATTCACCTGAAATGAACGATAAGGACTGCTTCCTTTGTCATAAACCTCACCGTCCCTCAGCAATCAAGTATGATGCTGTAGTTCTTCCGGCTTTATGCGCCAGTTGTCATGATGAAACGGTAAATGCAGTTAACGAGCGTGGAGGAGCGCACAAATCAGTCAAATGTATTGATTGCCATAGGCAGCATCCTCCTGCTGAAAAAAATGTTATTCCAAAATGTTCTCTGTGTCATGCGCCGTCAGATAAACCACACTATAAGGTGGAAAATTGTTCGTCATGCCACCATCCTCATTATCCCATGGAAATGGATCTGAGTAAGGCCGATTCTGTTAACTCGGCCTGTGTATCCTGCCATCCGGACCAGGATAAAGAGATGAAGGCGCATCCGAGCGAACACGCCGGATTAGACTGTAATGAATGCCATGTAAAACATGGCGAATCTTCATCATGCATGGAATGCCATGAAAGCCATACAGAGGAAATGACCCTTGATGATTGTTTGCGATGCCATAAACCCCATATGCCGCTGGAAGTAATCTATGGAGAAGACATTGACACGTCTTTCTGTTTAATCTGCCATGAACTTGTAGGGGAAAAGATGTCAGCAGTAAGTCAGACAAAACATCATGAATTAGGATGTGTGTATTGTCATAAAAACAAGCATAAAAGTTTACTTAAATGCAAAACATGCCATGGGGAACCACATAGGTACGATATTCATGCAAAATTTCCGGATTGCCTTGCATGTCATCAAGATCCCCATGGATTGATCAAGTAGGGGACACAAAATGGGAAGAAAGTTTTTCGCCAACATTGTTGGTTGCACTTTGATCATATACTTGAGTTTAAGCGCCTTTTCGTTGATTAATGTCGCTGCTGAAGAGTGTGGTACTGCGTTTTACGAGCAAAGAATCGAACCGATAACAAATCGTGATTGTGCCCGGTGTCATTTTTCAGTTTTTACGGACATTAGAGACAAAGGTGGAGCACATCAGATGGTCTGCAAGAAATGTCACGAAATATTTCACACATATAAACCTGGTAAAAACTGGAAAGACGTTGTTCCCAACTGCGGTGACTGTCATGCTCTATTCCATGGAGCCGGTTTTCCAGACTGCCTGCGGTGTCATGAAAATGCTCATGCACCTGTAGATAGTCTAAGTTTTGAAAAAATGGTTGAGGATTGCGGCAACTGCCATATTGATCAGGCAACCGAGACAACTCAAAACCTTAGCGCACATACCGACACTGCATGTTCTTCATGTCACCACGACAAGCACGGCTACATACCGACCTGTATCGAATGCCATGATAAAACGCATACACCATTTATCGGAAATACGGGGTGTAATGCTTGCCACCCAAGTCATTCACCTTTGATGGTCAGCTATAATACCGAAGATGCGGCAGATGCTATCTGTACAGGTTGTCATGCTGATGTCGGCAACAAATTATTGAGCAGCAAGAATAAACATAGTTTTCTTAAATGCGCCAATTGCCATGCTGATAAGCACCAATATATTCCAATGTGCAGGGAGTGTCATGGGCAGGAACCCCATTCAAAGGAATTGCTTGAGAAATTCAGCAGTTGTAATGATTGTCACGGAGATCCGCATACTCTAATTTTGCAGTTACAGTAAACATTGTGCCCCAAACAAAGCCAAAGGGTCGCTAAATGACGATAAGAAAAAAATTAAGGTCTGTATCATTGTTTCTTGGAATTTGCCTGGGTATTTATGCTATTTTCATGCTCTATTATCTACTTGGGGATGGCTGCTGGAATTGCAGCCCGCAAGATTATTATTCCAGAGGAATAGCGATGATATCAGTGAATGATAATAATGATCTGAAAAAGGGAGTCAAATATCTTAAGACGGCAGCAAAAAAAGGTAATGTTAAAGCAATTATCTTTCTAGGAGAACTATATTCGGACGATTTCCCGGATGCTTACATTAAAGACAACAAAGAGAAAATCGTAGCCCTTAGAAGTATAGTATCAGCAAATATTAAGAAACGAGAATCATATTTTAATGAGTTAATCAAAAATCAATCTTTTTTTGATAGAAAATACAGCAAGACGCAATACAATCTCGGCGTGTTATACAAAGCCGGCATCCTGAAAAGTGAAGATAAAGAGGAAGCGTACAAAAAATGGTTAATGATATCGGCTGATAACGGCAATCCTCTTGCCATTTATCAAACGGGCATCTTTTTTAACAATAAATGGTTCACAAAAGCGTTTGATTCCAGCCGGGAGCCCGCTTCAGCAATAATGATCGGGGATTATTATTTTTACGGCAAAGGCGTGGCAAGGGATTACCAGAGATCGATAGATTGGTATCACCAGGCTTTGAGAGCGCCGGCATTGCCGGATGCTTCTTTATGGATTAAAAATAGAGAAGAACTGACTGAATGGGCGACTCAGAGATTAAATATTGCGGAAAAAAAAGTTCGCAGTAAAATGTCAAAACAAGTTGTTATTGTTAAATATCGTATCATAGGCGGTTTAAATTCATTTTCAATTTTCACAGCAGATCTGAAGGGAAATCTCATTGGTACAGTAAAGAAGCAAGACGGCTATATCCGGGCGCGGTCTAACATAATGATCAAGTCGGTCTCCATCTCAAAATCAGCTAAAGTTGATTCTATGAGTGAAGGCCTGCATTGGGTGCTGACCACATATGCAAAAAATAAATATGGGGCTGATAAGGATTTCAATTTTGTCATTACAAA
>JAFDFV010000380.1 GCA_019309665.1 Deltaproteobacteria bacterium
GGCTCTGGCATGAATGAAGTTTTTGTTTATGTTGAAGGCCCCAGTGATCAGCTTGGGATGAGGGATGTCTGAACCCGTGAATGGTTATTTTTGATTTAGTTTTTTCTTTTGATCTTCATACCAACGGGCAAACAGCTTATCAAAATATTTTTCATCCTGTACCATTTCTATGGTAACTTTATATGGCTCCCTGATGCCCATATAATTTCATGCTGATGCACCGAAGAATAATTTTTTAAGTGTTTCGGATATCTGCACGTTATTCTGATGTGCAGATTGTTCTATATAACTCTGAATATCTTCGTCCAAAATAAGTTCAACTCCGTATTCTTTTTTAAAATTCTCAACAAAATCCGCAAATGGAGACCTTTCCAGCATTTTTAACAGTTCATCTTTTGGTCTTTCACATAACTTCCTGGTAACGTCTAATTTTGAAAAATTTGTACCTGGAAGCTCAAATTGGAAATCCGTTAAGATGTTTTCCCATACACTTACCAGAGCACGGGCGCCTGTCTTTTTATTTTCCGCCTTTTCCGCTGTATATTCAACCGCCTCGGGCGTAAATTCCAGATCAATGCCAAACAACTTAAATTCCAGCTCATATTGATTGAGAATTGAATCTTCGGTTTCCTGCATAATGCGAATTAAATCGTGACCTGCCGATCAATTCGGGTAAAAGTCCGAACTCAATAAAATCTTCTGCTTCCGCTTCCTTATAGTAGCTTTGCAATTTACTTTTATAACTCTTTTTCTCGTCTTTGGCAAACCCCTTAATTTCAATACTTCCATTTTCATGTACTCTCCCCTTGTGCTGCAAACGCTTTTTCACAATGGATTCCAGATTATCTCCGTGTCTCTCAAAAGAACCGCCCAATATAAACAGTATGTTTTCAGTACTTATCATGCTCTCTTGTTTTGAAGTCTTTTTACCTTTTTGCCTGTCTATAGCTTCTTGAATTTGAGAAGAGGCAGAGAATGGATTGTTTATTGATACTGATTTTCTTTCTATCAGTTTAAGGACCGACCTTTGAAATCCTTCCCTGGATATATCATGCCCAACTGATGCACCATCTTTTGCTTTTTTATCAATTTCATCGATACATATCAAGCCACCGTAAGTACTTATGAAACGAGCCTGTTCTTCTCGATTATATCCCGGTGCCAAATCAATCAATTCTCGTATCATATCATCGGCGGTTTTACCGACATAGCCGGCCTCTGTATAATCGGTAGCATCAATTATAAGTGTTGGAACCTGCAAAAGATCACCTAAAACCTCCACACTGTAAGTCTTTCCACTCCCTGAAGGTCCGGCTGTAATGGTATTTTTCTTTCGAAATCTTTTTACCGTCAAATCATCCGGATGCTCGCTAAGATATTTTATCACGGCAAAATGATATGCGGCGGCAATTGCGAGTCTTTTTTTATACTCTTCCTGTCCAATGACATACTTGTCTAAATGGCTTTTAATTTCTTTAGGAGTATAAATTTTAGGCGCCAAAGACTCTGGAGTTTGTTTTCTTGCACCAAAGCGTTCTGCAAGAATAGAATTGAATGCCTCTTTAGCTCTGTCGTCAGCATCAAGATATGCTTTGGCTGCTTCTTCTTCAGAACAATTATAATCCGTCATTATTTGTGTTATGGCTTCTTTGGGGATTGATATTTTCATAAGATAATATTGAGGAAACGGCCATTAAGTTAATGACATTGAGATAATCCGGATATTCATTATATTTGATCATGCGTGCAGTAATACAAAGGGTAAAAGAAAGTTCTGTTTCAGTTAATAATGGAATTGTTGGAAAAATCGGCAAAGGTCTTCTGGGAGTTGCTGGGGATGACGGGGTAAATGAAGCTGAGTACCTTGCGGAAAAAATTATTCATTTAAGAATATTTGAAGATGAAAACGGGAAGATGAATCGTTCTTTGCTTGAAACCGGCGGTGAGATGCTTGTTGTCTCACAGTTTACCCTGCTTGGTGATTGCAAAAAAGGAAGGCGACCGTCATTTGTCAATGCGGCAAACCCTGAAAAGGCTAATGAACTTTATGAATATTTTGTCAAAAAGGTCGGAAACAAAGGCATTTCTGTCGAAACTGGTCAGTTCCGCGCAATGATGGATGTATCATTGATTAATGACGGGCCTGTTACTCTCATAGTGGAAAGCAAATAATTCATGACGATGAATCTACATCTTATCTAATGGAAAACTTTTACTGGCACTTTGTGAAAAACAGACAGACAAAGACTCGGGCACTTCAACTGGCCATGCAGGCTGTTAAAGCAAGGAAGGAATATACGCATCCATACTTTTGGGCGCCTTTTGTGGTCATGGGGGACTGGAGATAGGGAGGAAAAAAATGAATTATAAAAAACCAAAACGGATGTTTGAAGACTCGGGGGTGGTTGATCCTCACATGTCATATCACATTTCGTTGGAAAATGTGGTCAGCAAAAGAAAGCAGGACATTAAAACACTGGTTGACCTGGGTAGGTACTTCTCCATATTTGCCCCCCGTCAGAGCGGAAAGACCACCTTTTTTGAGGACTTTTGCCATGAACTGGAGAAGGATGCTGCCTATGTGGCCATCCTTCTTAGTTTCCAAGATTATAAGGCGATAGATGTAGCAACCTTTTACACCCTAATCCAAGAAGTAATCTACGAGCAGCTTCTGCGGCGATTACGAGAAGTCAATTGTAAGAACATAGAAGCTGTGCACACCCTGTTGAGCACGCATCATATCACGCATCATATCTCTTTCCGAAAATTATTTGAGAAATTGAATACTGTAATCCCCCCGAAGCGCATCATCATATTTATTGACGAGTTCGACGGCATCCCCATAGACGAATTGGAAAATTTTCTGACAACCTTAAGAGAACTCTATCAAAGATACAAAAAGCAGACCGCTAAAGCCCTATACTCCGTTGGTCTGGTAGGCATACGCAACATAACCAGGCTAATCGTTGGTGGTGTTTCCCCTTTCAATATTGCCGACCAGATAAAACTTCCACCTTTTACGCTTAAAAATGTCCGTGATCTTTACGCCCAATATACAGAAGAAACCAACCAGCCCTTTACTGAAAAAGCAGTAAAAAAAGTGTTTAATAAGACAGCCGGCCAGCCTTGGCTGGTGAACAGGCTGGGTACAATCCTCACTGTTGATATAAAGCCGGAAACAACGGACCCTATTACCGAAGAAGATGTGGAAAAGGCGATTGACATTCTTTTGTACGAAGAAAACAGTCATTTTGATAATATCACCGAAAAGGCCAAACAATACAAAGAGACTTTTATAAACATTGTTTTTAATGGCGTTGAATACATCCCTGGCGATGATGAGCAGTCGCTTCTTTTGACGCATGGTTTGATTAAGGCAGAAGGAAAAAATATTAAGGTCAGCAACTCTATCTATAAGAAAAGGTTCACCAAGACCTTTTTTCGGGAATCCGAGGCAATTGTAGATGTATCTGTTAAGGGCTACTTTAGACCTGACGGACTTCTAAACATGGAAGCCATCCTTTCTGATTTTGAGGAATACATCATGCAGATAGGCGTAAACGCTTTTTACAAGAGCCAGAAGCCATACGAAAAGACAGGACAGTTTTTGCTCAGTGCCTGGCTGTATCAGTTTGTAGAGGGAGGAAAAGGCGAACTTCGCCTTGAGACGCCGACGGGATTAGGGAGAATTGATATTCTTTTGATCTATCAGGGCCATAAATACATTATCGAGACCAAGATAAATCGTTCAAGTCTTGATAAGACTGTTGAAAAAGCAATTGATCAACTGTGCGGGAAATATCTTTTGACCGAGCGCGCCAATGAGGGATATGTGGTGGTTTTTGATCTTAAGACGATGGTGGGTGAAGTAAGCACGCCGCAAAAACACATAGTGGAAGGTAAAGAGATATTAAGCTTTAATATCGGGATAGGGAAATTATGTGCTCCATAATCTGTCCTTATATGCGAATTAAACCTGAATTAATCATACTTTCAAAACCTGTAATATTTTTTACACTGCTATTCTGGTTTTTGCCGCCCTTTCAAATTCAAAATCTCCATGCTGAAAACATAGGTAGTGTGGTAAATCTTATTGGCGATTATGACGCTGTTCTTGTCGCGGATCAACAGGGCAGAATTATAGTTTCCAAAAATGCCGACAAAAAACTTATTCCTGCTTCAACTCTGAAAATACTTACCTCTCTCGTGGCAATGCACTATCTGGGCCCGGATTACAGATTTACTACT
>JAFDFV010000381.1 GCA_019309665.1 Deltaproteobacteria bacterium
TGTTTTCTGACTTCATCGCTCTCTAACCGTGAACCGTGAACTGTAAACCGTGAACCGCTTTGCTTTATCCCTTTTTCTTTTCAAACATCTTCATAAAGTCAGTCAAAGCCTCAATTGCCTTGATAGTCGTGGCATTGTATATAGATGCCCTGCAACCTCCGACCGACCGATGCCCCTTAAGACCACCCATAGCATTGTCAAAGGCTTCCTGAACAAACAGCTTTTCCAGATCTTCGTTCGGAAGGCGAAAAGTTACATTCATAAGTGAACGGCTATCAATCTCTGCCGTACCTTTATAAAAGGCGCTTGAATCAATAACACCGTATAATAACTCAGCCTTTTTACGGTTTATTTTCTCCATCTTTTCCAGTCCGCCGATTTCTTCTTCCAGCCATTTCATAACAAGCTGAATAGTATAAACAGCAAAGCACGGAGGGGTATTATACATTGAATTTTTGGAAGAGTAATGAATTTTTGGAAGAGTAAATTGTATAGTCCAGCATGGAAGGCAGATTTTCCTGCACCAGTTCCAGCATATCATCATGGATTATCACCATGCAAACCCCTGCAGGACCGATATTTTTTTGCGCTCCCGCATATATCAGGCCGAATTTGTTCATATCTAATTGTCTGCTCATTATATCGGAAGACATATCAGCTATTAGCGGAACGCCGCCGGTATCAGGAAAAGATGCCCACTGGGTTCCCTTTATTGTGTTGTTTGATGTAATATGAACATAAGAGCTGTCGCTGCTGAACCGGATATTGCGAGGTATATATGTAAAATCTCTGTCTTCAGAAGATGCCACGATATTTACTTTTTTATCCAGTATCACGGCTTCCTTTATTGCTTTAGTTGACCATGTGCCTGTATTAACATAATCCGCTACATTCTCTTTACTAAGAAAGTTCATGGGAATCATGCAGAACTGCATACTGGCTCCTCCCTGTATGAAAAGCACGTGAAATTTTTCATCCAGTTTTAAGATGCGCTCTATTCTTTCTTTTGCATCATTAATTATGTCATCAAACCATTTCGATCTGTGGCTGATCTCGGTAACAGACATTCCGGATCCGTTGTAATTTAAAAACGAATCCCTTATTTTTTTCTCCAATATTTAAAAGCGCTAACGTTTTACAAAGAATCTTATTTGTACAGACAGAGAGAAATATGTCAATGAGTATTCCACGAATTTCAAAGCTAAAGTTTCGAGTATTGACAAACAGTTGGCTTATATTTTAGATTGAACTATTTTTAACAACGCCAAAATCAAAACAAGGTAACTTTTATGAAAATTTACACATACCCTTCAAAATCGGCTGAAACAAGGGTTGCATCTATTATAAACCGGGGACTTGGTTTTAAGAAAAAAGATTATCTTAAAGTTTCGCAGATACTTGAAGATGTCAGAAAAAACGGCGACAATGCCCTTATTAAATACGCAAACCAGTTTGACTCACCCGGCCTTTCAATAAAATCTATCAGGGTAACATCCGACGAAATTGAAGCTGCTGCGAATAAAGTCAAAAAAACATTTATGCGCTCTTTAAACAGAGCAATATCTCACATCGAATCATTTCATAAACACCAATTATGCAATTCATGGATAAATACAGATCGCCCAGGTGCTTTTCTGGGACAAATAGTAAACCCGGTTGATTCGGCTGGAGTTTACGTGCCAGGCGGAAAAGGAGGAAAGACCCCCCTTGTTTCTTCTGTCCTCATGGGTGCAATCCCGGCAGGAATAGCTGGTGTAAAACATATAGCAATGGCAACTCCGCCCACAAAAGACGGAACTGTAAATCCCCATCTTCTTGTTGCGGCAAAAAAAGTCGGAATCAATACAATTTACAAGCTTGGAAGCGCCTGGGCAATTGCTGCATTAGCTTACGGAACCAAAACGGTTCCAAAAACCGATGTCATAGTCGGACCCGGAAATATTTATGTTACTCTGGCTAAAAAGATTGTATCGGGAACAGTCGGCATAGACATGATAGCGGGTCCAAGTGAAATACTGATAATCGCAGACAACACTACAAACCCGGAATTCACAGCGGCTGACCTGCTTTCACAGGCAGAACATGATACAATGGCATCCTCCATACTCGTGACCGACTCAGAAGAAACCGCAACGGCCGTTAATATAGCAGTAGAAGAGCAGTTAGAATATCTAAACAGAAAAGACATAGCCGAAAAGTCTCTTGACAGTTTCGGAGCAATTATAGTTATGCCGGATCTCACAAGCTGCATAGAACTTGCAAACAGGATTGCCCCGGAGCACCTGGAGCTTCACATAGACAATCCATTTGAGTATATCGGAAAGATCAGAAATGCCGGCGCTATATTTGTCGGGGATTACACGCCGGAGCCTGTCGGCGATTATATAGCCGGGCCAAATCATGTACTTCCTACCGCAGGAGCAGCCAGATTTGCTTCAGCTCTATCTGTAGATAACTTTGTCAAAAAGACAAGTCTAATTCATTATTCTAAAGAAGCCTTCAAACGAGAAGCAAAAGACATAATCCGCCTTGCTGAAATAGAAGGACTTGACGCACATGCGAATGCCATAAAGATAAGGTTGAAAATATAACTGCTCAGGTTGAAAACTGAAAAAATAAACTCATATTAATCTATGATGGAAATCAAGATTTAAATTGTTCGGCATAAAAAATTTAAACATAGGAACAGTCAAATGATTAAAAAAGTCGTTAAGATAAAAAAATTATATGATAACGATTTAATTTTAGATGATTTGAAATACTGGTTGAGCAAATCACCTGAAGAGAGGGTTGCAACAGTTGACTATCTGAGGAGACAACATCATGGAGGTACAACAAGACTTCAAAGAGTTGTTAGAGTTGTTCAACGTACATAAAGTTAAATACCTTATAGTAGGTGGCTACGCGCTAGCTTTTCATGGTGCTCCTCGATACACGGGAGATATTGACTTATTCGTTAAACCAGACACAGAAAACGCGATACGCATCTTAAAAGCACTTGAAGCATTTGGTTTTGGATCGGTTGGCTTAAAGATAGAAGATTTGAAAAATCCCAATAATGTTATCCAGCTTGGATATCCACCGGTGCGTATTGATATCATTACATCAATATCCGGTATCTCTTGGGATGAAGCCTTTAAAGAATGTGACACAGGAAATTATGACGATATTTCAGTATATTATATTGGGAGAAATCATTATATTTTAAATAAAAGAGCTTCCGGCAGAAAAAAGGATATTGCTGATTTAGAAGCACTTGGCGAAGAACAATAAACAACGCAAAAGCCGACTTGCCCCTTTACTCTCTGCTTGGATTAGACAGCTTGCTACATGACAAAAATTGTTCCCATAGAATCAATTATCAGTAAAATTATTTTTCTTCGTGGTAAAAAGTTTTGTTAGATCGAGATCTTGCAGAGCTTTATAATGTAGAAACCAAACAGTTGAAACGCGCAGTACGCCACAATATAAAAAGATTTCCTCTGGATTTTATGTTTCAGTTGACGAAAGAGGAATATCAATCTGTAAGGAGCCAATTTGGCACCTTAAAAAGAGGCTGAAAACTGAAAAATCTCATATTAATATATGATGGAAATCAAGAAATAATACTTGGATAGCTAATATCGTTGATTTATTTCTAATCTAAGGAGGAAGCTATATGTCAGAGGGGAAAATTGAAATAACAATTGGAGACATTTCATTCGTTGGTGAAGGTGAACAGAATTGGGTTGGCGAACAACTTGATAAAATTTTGGAAAAGGCACCAGAGTTGACTAAAATTATTCCTAAGAGAAAGAAGGTTATTAAAACGGATACTGCTCCAGAACCTCAAGCTGAAGGAGATAATGCAGAAATTGCTCAAAAGACGCTTCCAGCATTCTTGGGTGATACGAACGCTAAATCAAATCAAGTAGTAAAGTTTCTTGCAACAGCATTATGGCTTCATGCAAAAGGGAGCAAACGTCTTAAAACAGGTGATGTAGCCAAGGCTCTCAGTAATGCAAATCAAACCCGTTTAGCGAATGCCTCAAATTGTTTAGCATCAAATATTAAAAAAGGTTTTATTGAAAAAACTGGAAGCGAATTTTTTGTTACCGACGATGGAAAGGCAGACCTTTTATAAATGTTGACACCAGACCAAGCCTTGAGCACTATTCCTGAAGGGCTTAGGCGCCCACTTATAGACGAGTTTAGTAATATAGTAAACAATTATATAGAGCGTAAATGGCTACCAGCTGAACTCTCTGGAGGGCGTTTTTGCGAAATAGTATATACTATTATTGATGGTTATTCGTCAGGGTCGTATCAACCATCTCCAACAAAACCGCGCAACTTTGTCGATGCCTGCAGACGTCTTGAAAACAATTCGAAGATGCCACGAAGTTTTCAAATATTAATCCCTCGTCTTTTACCTGCGCTGTACGAAATTCGAAATAATCGAAATGTGGGGCATGTAGGCGGCGATGTAGATCCGGATCATATGGATTCATCTGCAGTGGTATCCATATCGAGTTGGATTCTGGCTGAATTAATAAGAGTTTTTCATGGAGTCACTACAGAAGAAGCACAAAAAATTGTCGACCTTATTGTAGAACGAAGGTCTCAAATAGTATGGAAATCTGGTGATATGAGGCGCGTTTTAAAACCTGATTTACCACTCAGGGATCAAATCCTTATTTTATTAGGCTCCTGCACCTCCAAAGTTCAAGCCGGCGATTTATTCGTTTGGACTGATTACGATAACCGCTCGTATTTCAATCGTATTTTGCGAAAGCTACATGATCAAAGATTTATCGAGTTCAATGGAGCAACGGGCGAGACTGTACTTCTTCCACCTGGTTACGATGAGGTGGCAGAAATTTTAAATATAATAAGTTGATAACCGAACATCAGCTTTGAGAGGGACGTGTGTTACGCTGCCGCTCCACACACGCCCCTCAAGCTGGGCGTTAGCCTTCAAAATGCCTTTGTAAATTAATCTGAGGATAGTGATGAAACTATGGTTAGATAATACAGGAATTCATTCTGTCGGTGCCTGCTTTGATGGGAACGCTAGGGGAAATTTTGATATCAAAGGCTTACTTCAGTTTGCTACATACATGATCTTTTCTACTTGCGGGACGTTCCTTGATATATTGACAAGTCGAATAATTTATATCATAAGAGATATATGCCACGCAACTTGCGGGACGTTCCTTGATATATTGACAAGTCGAATAATTTATATCATAAGAGATATATGCCACGCAGATCAAGAATAGATGCGCCTGGGGCGTTACATCATATTATTGTTAGAGG
>JAFDFV010000067.1 GCA_019309665.1 Deltaproteobacteria bacterium
ATCTGAAGAGGCTATAGGTGAAACAGAAAGAAAGGATTTTCCTTTGCTTCAAGGCAAGGAATTCTTGATCCAGGCGGATTTCAAGAATGCCTTGGGACAGGCATTCACAGATGCTCCAGGGAATTTCAAGGGTAAGCTCAAAAAAATACTTGAATTAAAATTAACAGATAACAATGATCGAGCCCTTTTTATTGCTACGCTCAACGCTGTAATGCGTTACGTGGACGCAGCCGACAAGACTATTCACTGCAAAAACAAGGAACCTGAATTATGCGCCAGGGAGATAGCAAAAACAATTATTGATAAATACGGCACTGATGTGAAAATCGGAATTGTTGGATTCCAGCCGGCTATAATAGATAATTTTTCCAAAAACTTAGCTGCCCAAAACGTCAAGGTAACGGACATGGATAAAGACAATATTAATAAAATAAAATATGAAGTGCTTATCTGGGATGGCAGGAAAATGGCAGAAGAGCTTTTTAAAACCTGTGATGTTATTTTGGCGACAGGCTCAACAGTAGTAAATGACAGCCTGTCTCAGTTGATTTCTCTCTCAGAGAAATACCAGAAGCCGCTATATCTTTACGGCACAACAGTTGCCGGCACCAGCAAAATTTTAAACCTGGAAAGGCTGTGTTTTCAAGCCTCTTAAGGAGTTATCATGAAAGCACCTGCCGCCTTGTTGGCCATGTACCGTGCCATTAATGTTTTTGTTTTGTTGGGCTTGGGGCTGGATATGCCCCGATAGAAACGAGAGCTTCTCGCTCAAGAAGTCGTTCCGAGTTGTTGAAAACAAAAAGGCGAACGGTTACCTCACCGACGCCGGTAAGAGTCTCAATAATAACGTCATTTAGTCTGTACCATATTGTTTTGCACGTGCCTTTGCCAATCTCATGAGATGTTCAAGCTGCATGTAATGATCAAGTTCGGATTTTTCATCTGTTGCCAATCCACTTTCCTTTTCTTTCTGAATCAATTCCATCACCCGTTCTTTTGCTTGTTCTGAGGGGTGAAAGGCTATCAATGAGTTGCGAGCTGTCTGTGTAACGATAAAATTTACAACCTCTTCATATGCTCTGGCTGTTTCCATTAGCGAATACCTCCGTTAGTGGCAAGTTCCTGAAGTGAGTGATAAGGAACTGGGACGAAGGGTGAAAAATACATCTCCAATCCCCCTTTTGAACAAATGAACAAATTAAAATTACTTAAAACGGCCATTAAATCAATGTCAAGCAGAAAAATAAAGGATGAATTGAAATTCAGGTAGTCCCAACAAAACAGTGGGTTTGACAATATCGTCCATGTTGTACTTTGTAAACACCTAATTTTTCGCTATGTGCTACCAGTAGACACAATATGTAACTTATTGAAATTATAGACCCGCGCTGTTTTGTAGGGACTACCAAATTTTGCCTGTTTTCTGACATTGACAGACCATACAAACACGAGAAGAAACTACAAAACTAAAGGATATTTCCCCTCTTCTCTCCCGGAAACAACAAAGGGATGCGAAATTTATAACAGGATAGCATTTAGTAAGGGTCAAACGTAGACCTGACCCCTTTTCATCTGCTTCTTAAATACGAAAAAGTTCATTTTATCCATGCCTTGGGGTGCTTTTCCATCTTTTTCTTCTGGTGTTATGGTCGCAAGACGGTGTACCGCACTAGTTATGCCTGTACCCATCAACAAAGAAAGATGCTCACTTTGAAAGAGTGCAGTCAACCAGGGTTCGATCTCTTTGCGCAGAGACTCCGGAGAATCCTGATTAGCATCTTCAGATTCACTATTTTTGAATTTAACCTCCCTCAATGGATCACTTTTAATTTTCAGGATATTCTTTCCGTTCCAGGTTTTGATTTGTTCCGCCATGATTTATGCCTCCCCCGATTGCGAAAAAGCTTCTTTTAACACCGCCTGCATCAGTTGTTCGGTATGGGTTTGATCTGTGGTGATTTGAGTTTCCAGTTGGTCGCAGATGGCAAGCAGTTTTTCGACTTTGGTGAATATGATTTTTTGTTCGAGGAGTGATGGTAAAGGAATCATCATACGATTTAACGATTTGCTTGTTAAATGTTTTATTCCCGCTCCCGTAAAATATTCATGGATTTCTTTATTGCTATCCCATAGCCACAAGAGATGAACAAATAGCTCTGATACATAACAAGAGGAAATGAATCTTACGCGATGCAAGGCTTTCTGAAACATAATTTGATAGTTTTCATTCCAAATAGCCGCTTGCCCAGGATAGCCACCTTCGCAAATGATAATATCACCTTTTCGAACAGAATATTTTTCTGTTTCATGCTCTTCAAATGGCATTTTTTTTAGATTTTCAATATTTACGTTATACCACTGAACATTGAAATTCCGGAGATATGGTTTTAAAATCCCCTTATTCTTCTGTTTATCAAGCATTTTACCCAATGAATTGATGGATAAATCACCCAACCGACACCAAACCCACCCCTCAGGCAGTTCAAACGGCTTTTCTTCCTCGCTAATAGGCGGCAGGGGTTTTTGTTTTTTGATTTTTTTCTCTTTAATCAGTTTTTCTTTTTCGGCCTTGATGCGGGCCAGTAATTCGCCGGCGGGTTCAATGTCGGGATTTTGCGCCCAAAAATCGGTGGTGAGCTCGCCTTGGATGGCTTCCTGTAAAATCTGCTGACGCAGTTTTTTCAACAGGGTTTGCTGGTGGGTAATTTCATTTTTTAATTTATCTTTTCCTGATTCAAACTTCTGAAAATGTGAAGCAATATCCTGTTGTTTCTCTAATGTTGGCAATGATATTTTCAGGGGCGAGAGATGTTTTGGCTTAATCTCGGTTTTTATACCACCCTTTACCTGTTCTTTAAGCAGTTTAATAAATTCAGGGCTTCTTAAAAACCGTTTAAAATATTCTACACTAATCTGGTCTTTATCAAACGTATAAGAAGAGTAATGAATTGTTGCGGTTACATCTTCATTACCACCGTAGATGCCCATTGCACCTTTTGCGACATTAATACCCGAAATAACCAAGTCGCCGGGCTTTATCAGTATCATATTGGTTTTACTGGGTTTTTGTGCGATATGGAAATTGCCGGAAAAATCAATTTTATCAATGCGCTTTAATCCAATTATTTCTTCAGCATCAGCTTTATATTTACCTGCCCGCTCAAATAAGAACTCTCCGACTTTGATTTTATTCCACTCCCTCACTACTCCACCCCCTTCCCTTCCAGCAACTCATAAAACTCATTCAGCTTTTTCCTCAAAACCTCTTTAGGAATCAGCTTTGTTTCATAATCTGAAATAATGGCGGGGCTGACGGAACGGCTTAGGGCGTATTCCACTACCTCATCATTTTTTTCCCGGCATAGCAGCACACCGATACTTGGGTTCTCGTGGGACAGCTTGACATCTCTGTCCAGAGCTTCGAGATAGAATTCCAGTTGCCCTAAATGTGCCGGGTTGAATTTTTTAGTTTTAAGTTCAAAGGCTACCAGGCATTGTAACTGCCGATGAAAGAAAAGCAGGTCAATGAAAAAATCATCTGTACCCACTTGCAGACGGTATTCCTGGCCGATAAAAGAAAACCCGATCCCCAGTTCAAGAATAAAATCTTTAAGGGAAGCGACCAGGGCTTGTTGCAGTTCTTTCTCCTTATGGGGAACAGGAAGGTCTAAAAAATCAAAGATATAGCTATCCTTGAACACCCCTTCTACCGGTTGTGGCAGTTGTTTGACGGTCTCTGAGAGTTTTTGATCCGCCAGCATGGTTCGTTCAAAAGTACCGCTGTTAATCAGACGTTCCAGCTCCCGGATGCTGTATCTTTGCTGACCGCACAAAAGCAGGTAAAACCTGCGTTCTTCTGCTGTTTTCAGGCTCATTATTCTTCGGTTATGGGTCCAGCTTAATTCTGCCATCAGTGATGGCAGTTTTTCATCTTGTTGATATGTCTCGTAAAATTGCTTCATTGTCCAAATGTTTCGTGCAGAAAAGCCTTTAATATTTGGGTCTTTATATTTTAGAAAAACCGATAGATCTTCAACAATTCCTTTGCCCCAGCCATTATTTTGTACTTGCCTGGAAATATATTGGCCAATATTCCAGTAAAGCTCTACAAGTGTTTTATTAATCTGGCTATATGCCCTTTGTCTGGCTTGCTGTATCTGCGTCAGAACCTTGGTAAATTGCGGTTCAAGCTTGCTTGATGTTGTCTGAATTTCCTTGCTCATTTTACCAGCTCCTTTTTAAACTGAGCAAGTAGGTTATCACTTTGGACAAAGGACTGATGCAGCATCTCCAGTAATTCTCCACTGCTGTACTGTTTTCCGGGTTCAGGCTGGTGCGGGTTTTTAATATCCAGGTTGTACCCGCTCTTTTTAATGGTTCTAATATCCACCTTCCATGCCTGTTTATTCTTCTTTCGTTTTGTCCACCATTTTTTTAAGCTATCAAATTCCGCCAACTGTATCGGTTTGGTTTTGGAGTAGGCTTTATATCCTTCAGGAAGTTTATGCTCATAGTACCAGACGGTTTTTGTTTTTTCTCCTTTGGTGAAAAACAGGAGATTGGTTGCCACTGAAGCATATGGCTGAAATACCGAGTTGGGCAATCTGATAATTGTATGCAGATTGCAGTCTTCCAGCAATTTTTTTCTGATACGCTCTTTAACCCCATCGCCGGTGAGTGAGCCGTCCGGCAGTACAATTGCCGCCCTGCCGCCTTTTTTGAGCAGATGGATCATGAGGATTAGAAACAGGTCTGCTGATTCTTTTGTGCGATAGGTCCGGGGAAAATTATTTTCATTGTTGTTGGAGACCACTCCGCCAAAGGGTGGATTAGCGAGAATAACATCAACCCGGTCTTTTTGCCGGTATTCGGTTAATGGACGGTGCCAGGGAATCACCATAATTGATATTGGGCAGATTAATATCATGCAGAATCAGGTTGGTATTGCCGAGCAGATAGGGCAGAGGTTTGTATTCCCAGCCCATGACATTATGCTGGATGGTATCACGCTCAGCAACTGTTTTTGCCCTGGCTTTCAGATGTTCCAGAGCTGCGGTCAAAAATCCGCCTGTACCGCAGGCAGGGTCTAACACTTTCTCATGAAGTTTTGGGTCGGTAAGTTCGGTCAGTAAGTCGGTAATAGCGCGTGGGGTATAGAATTCACCCAGCGTACCGGCGCTTTGCAGCTCACCCAAAAAGGTTTCGTAAATCTGCCCGAAAACCTGTTTATCTTTGCTGTTATTAAAATCAATCTCATTGAGCTTGTTAATCACCTGACGCAGATGAATACCTGATTTCATATAATTATAATTACCTGCAAACACTTCATGCACCAATATCGCCCGTTTATTGCCTGTGGAAAGATCAATATCTGAAAGCGTTGGGAAAAGTTTACGATCAACAAATTCTAAAAGCTCATCCCCGGTCATTCCTTCGTCATAACCAGCCCATTCTTCCCAGTGCAGTTCTTCTGGAATGGGAGATGTGTAATCATCGGCAATAAGTTCCAGTTCTTTATCTTTGTCGCTGAATATTTTCAAAAACAACATCCAGCCCAGCTGCAGAATACGCAATTCGTCACTGCCCGTGCCTGTATCCTGTCGCATAATGTTTCGTGCTGATTTTACAATACCACTGATATTTGCCATAATTGCTATGCCGCCTTATAAATTTCCTGTTCCAGTTCTGATAGTGCTTTAATATATTGTTTTTTGCCGCCAAATAATTTGACAATCTCAACGGGTGAGCCAAATTGATTAAGCGGATTGACTTGCAGTATTTTCATGTCCTCTATGTTTTCAATGCCTTCATCGGCATATTTATCAAGCAATGCCTCTAATACCTTGCGTGTCTGCTCTTTGTACTTTGTGAAATAGTCTCGTTTTTTTACCCTGTTGGCACGCTCCGTTCGTGTTAGTGGTGGCTGATCAAATGCGGTGTGACAGATCATGTCGAAAATATCCATCTCTTTATTTATGGCTTCTTTGAGGTTTTCAAAAACAACTCCCTGTTCTGTGAGCTCTTCTATGATTACTTGCTTTTTATCGGTCTTATTCCATTTATTAAGAAAGTTGTCCAGAGACTGGTATTGTTCGCGAATTTTTTGCCGTGTATAATCTTTGAGGCTGCCGGTGATGAGCTTGCCGTTGCCATCCATATATTGTATGCGTTCATTCAGAATCGCTACATTAACACCGTTGACGTAATATTTGGCCGGCGGTTCAGCAATGATACCACCACCGCTGATAATAGCATCCGGATATTCGGTTACAGGCGGGTCAAAAATGATCTCCTCGCCATCTTCATCAATAACAGGTTCACCTGATTCCAGTTCATCTTCAGGTAATTCAAATTCGTCATCTTCATTCAGTTCTTTAACCCTTACCGGATCACCATCAAAGTCCGAATCAGCAAACAGATCTGTAACATTACGAAAATCCATTATAGTAAAGAAGGTTTTGTTAAATTCTTCATTAATACGGGTGCCGCGTCCAATGATCTGCTTGAATTCGGTCATGGAACCGATATTGCTGTCAAGCACGATGAGTTTGCAGGTTTGAGCATCAACACCTGTGGTCATCAGTTTTGATGTAGTGGCAATAACTGGATATTTTTCTTCTGGATTTATGAAATTATCCAGCTCCATTTTACCTTCATCATTATCACCTGTAATCTGCATAACAAATTTGCTGTTTTCCGCCATCAGGTCACTATTCTCATTAGCTATGCCGGCACGCATTCGCAGGGCGTGATCAATATCAACGCAGAAGATAATGGTTTTATCAAAGCGATTGGTTTTCTTGAGATATTGCGTAACCTTCTTTGCAACAGTTTCTGTACGCTCGTCAATCACAAGGTTTTTATCAAAATCTTTGCGGTTGTAGATACGGTCTTCAACCAATAGACCTTGTTTGTCGATTTTCCCTTGCTCTGGCCGCCAGCCCTCCAGATCTACATTCAAACCCACTCGCAACACTTTATAAGGAGCAAGAAATCCGTCTTGAATGCCTTGCTTGAGTGAGTAGGTATAGATGGGATCTCCAAAATATTCAGTGCTGGATATGGTTTCCGTCTCTTTGGGTGTAGCTGTTAGACCAATATGTGCGGCTTTGCCAAAGTATCTGAGAATTTCGCGCCATGCGCTGTCCTCGGCCGCACTGCCGCGATGACACTCATCAATAATAATCAGATCAAAAAAACCGGGGCTGAATTTCCGATAGGCATCTTTATCTTCATTGTAGTTGGTTAAGCCTTGATATAAGGCGAGGTATATTTCATAGGATTTATCTATTTTTTTCTTTTTTATGACCGTCATTTTGTCTTTGAAATGACGAAAATCACCGCGTCTGGCTTGATCAATCAATACATTTCGATCAGCCAGAAAAAGGATGCGTTTTTTTGTGTTACTTTTCCACAGGCGGTGAATAATCTGGAAGGCTGTATAGGTTTTACCCGTTCCGGTTGCCATGGTCAGTAAAATTCGATTTTGTCCTTTGGCAATGGCTTCTACGGTACGGTTTATTGCAATTTGCTGGTAATAACGAGGCGCTCTCCCTGAACCGTCAAAAAAGTAATCCTGGGAAGTTATTCGTTCCTGCTCCTGAGTTTCAATGCCTTTATATTTTTTATAACGCTGCCAAAGAGTATCCGGTGTCGGGAATTCATCAAGTGTAAGTTCTTTTTCAATTTTACCATCGCTGCAGGTGCGGTCATGTTCATAAAAACCATCACCATTGCTGCTGTAGACAGTGGGAATATCCAGAATTTCCGCATAGTGCAGACCTTGCTGGGGGGCAAGTTGGGGATGTCCATTGGATTATTGGTTTGCTTCCTCTTTAAGGTTCAAACCTTGCTTTTCTGCAATTTTCTCTCGAAACTATTTGGTTTACTGTAGCCGGAATTT
>JAFDFV010000382.1 GCA_019309665.1 Deltaproteobacteria bacterium
TTTCCATATTCGGCGTAAAATGGTCATCCATGATTGTCTTGTACATTTTTTTCAGATCTTCAGCCATATTTTATCTCCTTAATTTGTAATAGTTCAGCCACAAAGGCACTAAGATTATAATTTTTTGAGTAACTCCTAATAACAGCTTGTTACATCGCTAACGGATTTAGAACCAAAAAAATCTGCGATAGTGCGGTCATAAACTGCCGTGTGCGCAAAAGCCTTTTGCGCCAGATTAAAACGAAGTTCAAGAGAGGTCTTGCCGTCATTTGCTTTCATTTCAGAAATGATTTTTTCATAATCCAATGGATCAACAACAGATGCAACCCGCAAAAAATTCTTTGCTGATGCCCTTATCATACAGGGTCCGCCTATATCAATATTACCCCTGGCCTGCTCAACCGTTACTCCTTGCTTTGCAATAGTCTCTTTAAAAGGATACAGATTGCAAACAACCATATCAATAGGCACAGAACCGGTCCTGCTTAAATCCTCTTTGTGGGCATCATTATAAGTCTCAGTAAGCAGTCCAAGATATATCTTAAAATCCAGTGTCTTAACAAGCCCTCCCTGGGTTTCCGGCTGGCCTGTATAATCAGAAACCTGGGTCAGGCATGATGAAGCTTTCTCCCCGAGTATCTCTTTTATCCTGCCGAATGTGCCGCCTGTGGAAAAAATTTTTGCATCGGGATTGATCTCAAGAAATTGAGGTATGAACTTATCAAGCCCCTGTTTGTCTGATACGCTTACAAGCAAATGCTTTACCTTTACATACTCATCAATTTTTTCAACAACATTAATGCTCATAATAACTACCTATCCCCTTCATATTCTTCTAAAAAACGTTTAAAAAAACGCTCCATGAAATCATGGCGCTCTTCTGCCATTTTTCGACCCTCTTTTGTCTGGATTCTGTCCTTAATCCTGGAAAGCTTTATCATAAATTCTCTATAACCAGTATCATCCTTTGAGTAAGGTCTGGAGTCTTCTATGCTAACCTCAGGGCTGTGTAACCTTGCACCAATCTCACCTGCAAATAAAAAAGCTCTTGCCACACCGACAGCGCCAATTGCATCAAGCTTGTCTGCATCAAATAAAACTTTTGCCTCCACTGTCTTTGGCGCATAATTTCCACGAAATCTATGGGATCTTATACAATGAATAACATTTTCTTTCCGGCTTTCTGAAAGGGGAAGATCCTTTATAATAGGCCATGCCATCTGCGCGCCTTTTTCAGCATGGCAAACCGCACCAGCAGATGCATCCTGAAAACATCTTCCAATATCATGCAAATAGGTTGCAATAAGCAATACATCCATGTCAGATCCTTCTGCTGCTCCAATATGCTTGCTTAACATACATACCCGTTTGGTATGATCCCAGTCGTGGCTGCCATTTGCGCCATCAAACATTTTTTTTGCAAGTAATTTTATATTCTCGACAAAAAAACTTGAGGCAGCCTGACACCTATCATTAATTTCCGATTTAATCCTTCTCGCTGAATCAGGTTCCCTCATTCTATCTATCTCCAGGCACTATAGACTTTCAGATAATTCATTTCACAAGGCCAGAAGGAGGAAGGCGTATTAGTTATACGTCGACGACTGATAACGCAGTGAAATTATTTATCTGAAAGTCTATAAATACCGCTTTGTTTTTAATATTGACTGTGGTATCAATTTAATCAGAATTCTTCTAAACTTATATTTCAACACTATTTTGCATTTGAATAATTGTAACGCTTTATCTTTATGAAACAAACCGATTGCATGTGAGCGGATATATTTTCAAAAAGCTAAAGTCTTACTAATATTTTTACTGAAAATATTAAGCGAAAAGCAATATATATGCAAATAAAATTTGTTGCCCTGTCTCTTGCTGAAACTCCAAAGCTGTTTTATTAAATTAGCGCCCTTTGGGCGAGCTATTGAGCTTATTAGCTTATCGGCTTATCAGCTAAGAGCTATGAACCATCATTGCAGACTGATGGTTTCTAACTTATTAATAAGATTGACTAAAAAATGGAAATCCCTATATTATAAAGTTTACTGATGAGGTAATCGCCATGCCAAGCTGGAAATGCAGTAATTGCGGATATTCATTAGAAGCTGAAACTCCGCCCGAACAATGCCCTTCATGCAAAAAGAAATGCGAATTTCTGGACACCACCTGTTACACGCCTGATTGCAAATCTGAAGGCGTTGACAATAGAATCGGTTAAAAAACATCATGCTGGCGCTTGGATTACAGGGAAGCCCTCGAAAAAACGGCAATACAAGTTATCTGCTTTCAGATAAAAGTTATTAAAGCAGATGAGAAAAAAATTATACCCTGTATAGAATGTTCTGTCTGTGAAAAAGAAGGTTTCTGTCCGCTTGATGATGACATGAACTCTGAAATTTATCCGCTGCTGCGCCAGGCCGACATTATAGTAGCCGCCACCCCTATATTTTTCTATAGTGTCCCCGCTCAGTTGAAAGCTCTAATTGACAGAAGCCAGGCGCTTTGGGCAAGAAAACACAGGTTAAAGTTGAATGACCCAAACCAAAAATGGCGGCGCGGATTTCTTCTTTCTCTTGGAGCTACAAAAGGAAAAAATCTCTTTGAAGGCCTTCATCTTACAATTAAATATTTCTTAGACGCAGTCGGAACAAGCCTGGAAGGAAGCCTGACATACAGACAGATTGAAAATTCAGGAGATATGCAAAAACATCCTTCTGTCCTGAATGATGTAAAAGAAAAAGCAAGCCATCTTATAAAACCGTTTCTCGGAAGAAAAAAAATTCTTTTTGCCTGCCGGGAAAATGCATGCCGCAGTCAGATAGCCGGGGCTTTTGCCCAGCACCTTGCCGGAGATAAATTTGAAGTTATAAGCGGAGGAAGCAGTCCTGCCGGGAAAATTAATCCATTAATGGTCGAAGCAATGAGCGAAAAGGGGCTGGATATGGCCTTCCGTAAACCCAGATCAATTAAAGAGGCAGTTGCTGAAGTAAAACCGGATATTATTATCACTATGGGTTGCGGTGAGGAATGTGCTTTTATGCACGGGGTTAAAACAGAGAACTGGAATCTGCCTGATCCAACAGGAAAACCAATTGATTTTATGCGTAATATCAGGGATGAAATCGAAAACAGAGTTGTTGGCCTGATAAAAGATTTTGGTAGGCGTTCACGGCTTGAAACTTGAAATTGGAAATTAGAAATTAGGGAGAAATTAAAATAGAATTTCCTTACCACTCAGATAAGCTGTGAAAGAAATGATCTGCCGGCAACTCTAACCGGATAAGATGTCAAGACCATTACACGATAAAACGTGGATTGGTGCGACCATTACACGATATCCTGCGTATTAACATCCGATTGCTCTGTAAAAATCCGCGAGTAGTGAAGGTCAAGATTTCAAAATTCAAACGTAAACGCAAGAAAGACAAATCATAATACAAAAATTTCGTATTTTCCCATATTCTTTTTCTTGATATTTTTAGATGGTTACTCTACGGTATTTTCGTGAGTTTGTGTTGAGCTTTTCTCTACGAAACACGCATTTGTCAACATACGAGAGGAAACAATGCCAACAGTTAAAAATATTCCTGGCCCTTATCGGCTCTTCTTTTTACAGTTTTGATTGTGCTGAACCAGCGCAAGTTCATCTGCAACGAGAACGCATGGTGTGTAAATTCTGGCTTGATCCGCTGGTGTTGAGCCAAAATCATGGGTATTCTCCTCACGAACTGCGCCAGATTCGTAAACTGATTGGAGGAGCGTATCTCAATTACATTATGGAGGCATGGTATGAGCACTGTGGTAAAAATATCGCTTAAAATTAAAGAAGTGTCTGTCAATGATGAAAGCATTACGGCCTATCTGATGGATGGCAGGGTGATTAGTGTTCCTTTGGAGTGGTCATGGCGGTTGGCTGAGGCGACACCTGAACAACGCACCCATTTTGAGATTGGCGACGGGCACGGCGTCCATTGGCCGGATATTGATGAAGATATTAGCGCAGAAGGGATGTTGTATGGAGTTCCTGCATCTCGTCCCAAACATCACTCGCGACCATCTCATAATACAAAAGACAGGGTCTATGCTTAGGAATGGAGCATAGATGCCTATAGACTTCCAGATAAATAATTTCACTGTGTTATCAGTCGTCGACGTATAACTAATACGCCTTCCTCCTTCTGGCCTTGTGAAATTAATTATCTGGAAGTCTATATTTCATGGACGTTTCATGATGTTTTCACAGCCAAAATGAAACGAATTAACGATTAATAAGGGGTCGCTAAAAAATAACTTGGTAGAATTTGCGCTCAAATTTGCCGTAGATTTAATCAATCTGATTGAGCAAAACCGCAGAAATAGCGAGCTATTTCGAGGACTTTTGCGAATGAAAATCGATCAAAGATATGGTGAAGTTGGGATGCAAAAATGCCAAGTTATTTTTTAGCGAGCCCTAAGATACAAATAGTGTATTATTGACACACCTCATCATGGAAAGCACATAAATAGTGCCTGAACGAAAACTGCTAATTTTCCCAATTTCTGCATCAGGCTTAAATTTTAATCCTCAAAATACTCAATGTATTCCTGCGGTTAAAATTTGCGCCTTCCTTGAACTTGAAAAAATTTTCTAGTTTTCGTTCGGGCACTAAATACCCTTAAAAAATCAGAGATATGGGTTTTGGTTTTCTTGAAATGGGATCAAAAGCAAATAAAATTCAAATCGTCATTATCTTATCTTTCTTTCTTATAACCTGCGGTTGTTTTTCTCATGACAAATACACTTACGAAAGCATCAGGCAGGAATATGCAAAAGTAATATGCGATGATGCGTTTTCAACAAAAGT
>JAFDFV010000383.1 GCA_019309665.1 Deltaproteobacteria bacterium
ACATTTTCAGGATTAATTCCAAGCTGAATGCATGCATCTTCAGCTTTTGCAGCCAACCCTGAATTCTCCATATCGCCAAGGCCTGAAAAAATCCCAAGCCTTCTTCCAACCTGAAACAGGCATTGCTTTTCAGGCGGCATTGCCAGAAAATTTTTCAGGATATTTGTCATGTGCTCTTTGTCCTGTGGCAGAGTGCCTTCAAGATCTTCAAAAAGATTCAATATATGATCACTTTTGACAGCGCTTGTCAGTCCGTCTAAATTTTCTATAAACATCAGGATCTCTTTTACTATCATAATTTCCGTGCATTTTTGAAAACGACCCTCAATATAATCCTGAAAAAGCGGGATGCCGTTTGGGATGGCCAGGCTACGAAGCCTTATGAAATGGGGATTTATACGGTTTAATGCATCGGCAGTCTCTATTGCGTGAACATCTGAAAGATTTATTCCTCCAAGACCGGGCATAACATATTCTGAAAGCTCCATACCAGCCTTCTTTACTTTAAGTCCTGACTTTATATGCGTTTCCTTTGTGACACCCTTTTTGACCATTTTAAGGACCTGACTTGAACCGGATTCAAGACCTATATGAATCCTGTTTAAACCTGCACCCTTCATAGCCCTAAGATCATCATCCTTTATCCTCGCAATAGTATGGGACCGCGCATATGATGTTATTCTTTCGATCCAGGGAAAACGCATTTTAAGATGATTCAAAATATCTATCAGGTCGGCAGGCTTTATTATAAGGCTGTTTGCATCCTGGATAAATACAGATCTCATGCCGTCGGAAAACCATTTAAATGCCGCAACAGCAGGCCTTAATTCATCAGGATCGGTCTTTTTTGCGATTTTTACAATATCGGTACGGCTGATATAGTCTGACTTTTCAGCCATGTTCTTCAGAATTTCCACATATCTACAAACCGAATCTATATCTTTTTTTACATGCTCAACCGGACGTACTGAAAAGCGCGTACCCTTGTATACGGGACAAAAAGTGCAGCGGTTCCAGGGGCAGTTTCTCGTAACGCGCAAAAGAAGGCTTTGCGCCTCGCTTGGTGGTCGGATTGGGCCCTGCTCAAAGCAATAATATTTACTTATCATTTTATCTGACATCTCTATTTAGTGCCTTAATATACAAAATAGCAGAAGGAGATGATTCTGACGCTAATTCAATATTTCTTGTCCAGAAGATGTTTGAAGAAAGTCGCAAGCCACCCAAATCCACCACCTAAAATAGAAATGGAAGGCATAGCCAATCGAATCGAAAAGTATTATTTATCATCCCATGTTATACTGTGTTTTTTATTCTCATAATTTTTCCAGGGGGCTGATGACTTTACCTTCTAAACTTCTTAAAACATGCAGGTATATCATTGTAGTTTGAACATTTTTATGCCCCAACTGTTCCTGAACGGTTCGAATATCATAGCCATCCTGGAGAAGATGGGTGGCAAAGCTGTGTCTTAGTGTATGAATGGTGGCTTTTTTGGGAATACCTGACTTTTTTAAGGCCCTGCTCATGGAGTTCTGCAGCGCGCGTGAGGTTATATGGTGCCTTCTTACTATCTTTGCCCGTGGGTCAAGGCTTAAATTTTTTGATGGAAACACATACTGCCATGCCCACTCTTTTGAAGCATTTGGAAATTTTTTTGCTAATGCCATAGGCATATAAACAGAACCATTTCCAACGGCCAGATCCAATTCATGAATCTTTTTTACTTCTTGAAGGTGGTTTTTCAATTGCTGATGCAGTGTTTCAGGCAAACTTGTTACCCTGTCCTTGTTTCCTTTACCGGAACGGACAATTAGCGATTTGTTTTCAAAATCAAGATCTTTTACACGAAGTCTGATACATTCTGTTATGCGGAGACCACAACCATAAATCAGTTTTACATGAAGTAGATATTGTTCAGGATAATGCTTAAAAAGCTTCTTTATCTCTTTTCTGCTGAAAACAACCGGAATTCTACCACTTTTTTTTGCACGAATGACATTGTCACTTACATCAAACTCTTTTTCAAGAACGTATCTGAATAAAAACAGTAAAGCATTAAATGCCTGGTTTTGGGTGGATGAACTTACGTTTCCTTCCACAGCCAGATGAACAAGGAATTTTTTCACATGAGAAGACTGAATGGTTCTTGGAGGAGCATTATTACAAAATCCAACAAAACGCCTGATCCATGATCTGTAAGTTTTTTCCGTGCTATATGCAAGGTGTTGAAAACGAATTTCATTGATAAATTTTGAAAAAGCATCCTTCCATGTCGCAGGATTTTTTACAGGTTTACCGGAAGATTCATCCTCCGAGTTTTCACTAAAATCAATAGTCAGGCGCATAAAGTCTTCCAGAAAAAATTTTATAGACCTGTAAGCCTGCCTGATCTGCCAGTCTTCTTTACCATCTGATTCCAGTTTATCAAGAAACGCCTTAATATTATCATATTTAACCGCTTTCAAATTCTTTTGATAAAATGATAAGAATTTATTTACCCATAGTTGATAAAATATGATATTTTTATTAGGTATATTTTTATCATTGATAAGAAATTCTTTAAAACTGTTTGAATTATTTTTTTTCATAAGATTTTTTCTATCAAATAAATACTTATACGAATCAATTTTTTATAATTATTTTATAATAACGACTTGATTAAATGTCAATTATTTATTAGGTTAAATATATAATAATTGT
>JAFDFV010000384.1 GCA_019309665.1 Deltaproteobacteria bacterium
GTAAATATTCGGTCAACCACTTCAACAGACAAAATGTCAGATAGCTTTTTTTAAATTTTTTCAGAAAAAGCGGGACACACGATAATTAATCTGATATAACGAGAAGTATGAAATCTGCTTCTCAAAATATATCGCCATTATACACCCAGGAAACAGATGGTCAAGTAATTGATCTCCCCCAATCACACAGGAAGATTCTTGTCTCAGAACAAGAGTACTTTAACCTCAAATGGGAAGTGGGTTACTGGAAATCCCTGCATAAAAGAGCAAAAGAAAGAGAGGAGCAGCTCAAGCAAGAGGTACTGGAAAAAGAAGGCAAAATTCGGGACTTAACCAAACGGCTTTTTGGTAAGTCAAGTGAAAAAAACACTTCCGGTAAGAATGAAAGCCGATCCAAACCATCAAAACCGCCCCGCCCTCGAGGTCAACAACTTGGTAGTAAAGGTCACGGAAATACACCAAGACCAAATATTCGGGAAAAATATGAGGTCATCGATCTTCCTGCTGAAAAACGACTCTGCCCTATATGCGGCAAAGCATATGCGCCCAATGGAGCAGAAGACTCAGCAATCTTTGAGGTTGAGGTCGCCGCTCATAAACGCATACTCAAACGCAAATGTTACAAACAGAATTGTTCCTGTGAAGGTGTTCCCCGTTTTATTACAGCCCCTCCTGCTCCAAAAGTTATACCCCGAGGCCCATACGGCATTTCCATCTGGGAAGGGGTTCTTTTGAATAAATTCGTTTATTCCCAGCCTACCAGTCGGCTTCTAAATTATTATAAAGAACTGGGCTTGCCAATCTCCCAGGGAACTATCACCGGTGGTCTGCAAAAACTCATGCCTTTATTCAGACCGGTTTATGATGCCCTTTATAATCATCAGATGACAGAAGAGATGTTTCATAATGATGAGAGTGGTTGGAAGGTATTTGAAGCTCTTGAAGGCAAAGTTGGCAATCGCTGGTGGTTATGGGTCAGCCGATCTGTATCGGTAGTGTTTTTTCAGATTGCTCCAGGACGTGGTGCTGATGTTCCTGTGGCACATTTAAAAAATATCCAAAGAGATAAAATCATTGTGGTATGTGATCGTTACTGTGCTTATAAATCCCTGGCAAAACAATTGGACTTCATTATTCTGGCTTTTTGCTGGGCACATGTACGTCGTGATTTCTTGGATGCAGCCTGCAAGTATCCAAAGTTGGAAGAATGGGCCTTCATGTGGACAGATATGATTGGAAAACTTTATCACATCAATAATAAGCGTTGCCAGGGGTATGACAAAAAACTTCCTATTCAATGGCAGTCTGAAGATTTTAAAAAATATCATGACAAGCTTATTGACAAAATGAATGACATGGTTCAAAAACGTGACGAATTTTTGGATCAGGATTTTTCCGACCTTGATTTGTTGCAAACGGTTAAACAAAAAATTCTTATCAGTCTTAAAACCCACTGGGAAGGGCTGAGTGTTTTCTTGAAATTTCCCAAGGTTCCAATGGACAACAATTCTGGGGAACGATCAATACGCAACCCTGTCACAGGGCGTAAAAATTACTATGGTTCCGGAAGTATTTGGAGTTCAGAACTTGCAGCAATGATGTTTTCAATTTTTCAAACCATGGCTCTATGGAATCTTAACTGCAATCACTGGCTGAGACTATACCTGACAGAGTGTGCAAACAACAATGGTAAGGCTCCTGACCTGTCACCCTTTCTTCCCTGGAAAATGGATGAGGATCGTCTGCATAAACTTTCTAAACCTTTGGATACATCATGATACGCTATTGCGGGCGAAACTTCTCCCAAAAAGAGCTTGATCAAATAAGATCTCTCATAAAAGAAAACCCATTATTCCATCGAGCAAGATTATCCCGGGAAGTTTGCCAAATGTTGCAGTGGTTCAAGCCTGATGGTAAATTAAAGGAGATGTCATGCCGTGTTGCAATGTTGCGCATGCAGGACGATGGGCTAATAAAATTACCAAAACCGCTTACAGTTAGGTCCCCTCCCAGAAAAATCAAACCCACACCGGCAACAGATCCCCGGAAATTGATTCGTTGCCCTGTTAATCAATTACCCCAATTACAGCTTCAAATGGTTAATAAAAAGGATTCGTCTTTATGGAATGAGTATATTCAACGCTACCATTATCTCGGGTTTACCCCTTTACCCGGAGCACAACTTCGTTATTTCATTACTGCCAACAATCAAATTCTCGCATTAACAGGATTTGGTGCTGCCGCATGGCAGACATCACCTAGAGATCAATTTATTGGATGGGATCATGAACAGCGCAAACGTAATCTGCATTTGATTGTGAATAATGCCCGGTTTCTCATTTTGCCATGGATTCAATCAAAAAATCTTGCATCCAAGATTTTAGCATTACATGCACGTAAACTTCCTGATGACTGGGAAAAAAAATATAAAATAAGACCGGTTTTACTGGAAACATTTGTACAAAAAGATCGTTTTAAAGGCATTTGTTACAAGGCAGCTAACTGGCACAATGTTGGACAAACTAAAGGCAGAGGGAAGCTTGGCCCATCAGGAAAAATTAGTGTTCCAATTAAGGATGTTTGGTTATACCCTCTCAATAAGCATTTTAAATCTTTTCTGAAAAAATAATCAGTGAAGGGTTTAGCCGAATATTTACTTTAAAATCAATATATTACATTGCAATATAAATAG